>JBATDO010000322.1:0-6474 GCA_049663505.1 Sphingorhabdus sp. | reverse complement strand
GTCCAGTGCCTTTCATCGCACCAGCAGTTGCGTTGTCCTCTTGTCGACCAGGCACGACGCCTTCGGCGAGGTCGACAAAGGCAAGCCCATCAGCAAGCTTTAAGGCGGCCTCGAAACTCTCCGCCAGTCGTTGCTGGATACCGTCCTTGACGACGACGCGGTCGACTACGACCTCGATGTCATGCTTGTACTTCTTGTCGAGTGCAGGTGCCTCCTCGATCGGATAAAACTCGCCGTCGATGCGGACCCGCGTATAGCCAGACCGTTGCCACTCTGCGAGTTCCTTGCGATACTCACCCTTGCGACCCTGGACAGCCGGGGCGAGCAGGAAAGCCCGGGTGCCCTCGGGGAGCGCCATCACACGATCAACCATCTGGCTAATTGTCTGAGCAGTGATCGGGAGGCCGGTGGTTGGCGAATAGGGAACACCCACTCGCGCCCACAAGAGCCGCATGTAATCGTAGATTTCGGTGACTGTAGCAACTGTCGAGCGCGGGTTGCGAGATGTCGTTTTTTGCTCGATCGAGATGGCAGGGCTGAGCCCCTCAATATGTTCAACATCGGGCTTTTGCATCATCTCGAGAAATTGACGTGCATAAGCTGATAGCGACTCGACATAGCGCCGCTGCCCTTCAGCGTAAATCGTATCGAATGCCAGTGACGATTTGCCAGAACCCGAAAGTCCGGTGATCACGATAAGCTTGTCGCGGGGCAAATCGATATCGACGCCCTTCAGATTATGCTCGCGCGCACCGCGCACCTTGATGTGGGTGAGTGACATGATGTGAGCTTGTTCCAGATTTGTTCCAAAAGCGCAAGAGTGCGTTTTGCTTCCATGAAGTGGCCCGCCTTGATACAGAATTCAAGGCGGGTTTTAACCGCTATTGCCGAATCTCGCTTATGCAGCATAATGGCAACAAAACAGCAGTCGTATCGGTATTATCTGGAGATTTTGTTTCGGGGCTGGTTAGGCATATGAAATTGAAGATGTGGAACTCTGGAGTGTTCGCAGCGTCATTTCTGTTCGGGTTTACGCAAAGTACAGCCCAACCGATTGGCGCAACACCTTCAGATATGCCCATCATATTCAAATCTGGGACAGGTAATGGCCCTGCCACGGCACCTGTCAGCCTGAAATTTCCTCGTCCAGAAATCGAATGCGCTGCGCTTGGGCCGGTGATCCGCGACATCGAGACACGTTTTTACCCTGCAGATTTCGCCATCGGTGCGGCCCCCCCTCGAAAACGTCTCGATCATGGCCTGTTGGAAAAGGCGCTCTACGGCTACCGGAAGCATTATTGCAACCCTGGAAATCGGGGGCCAGCGATCATCGTGATTGTCGACTTTGCCCGACACTCGAGCCAGCCTCGACTTTACCGACTTGATTTGCGCAGTGGAGAGGGGCTCGATACCCCGATAGTGGTTGCCCACGGCATTGGGTCTGATCCTGATGATGACGGGTTTGCGAGCATATTCGGCAATGTCCAGGACAGCCTGGCATCATCGCTTGGTGCAGCACGGGGCGGTGAGATCTATTCAGGTATCAATGGTATTTCGCTACGACTGGACGGCCTTGACCCTTCGAACAGCCAGATGCGCGCGCGTGATATCGTGGTCCATAGTTACAGCCCGGCCCGCCGACGTTATTTCAATGCAGACTTGATCAACGCTCGCTCCGGCAAGCCCGGAGCAAGCGAGGGATGTTTCGTGATCGAACCTGAGAAACGAGACTGGATTTTGGCAACTCTTGAGAACGGAGGGTATCTGTATTCAGGATATGGCGGGATAGTGCCATCACCCCCTCTATCGGTGCCGGGTCAACATGTGACTTATGTGCGCGGAACCGGCTCTATTCGGTCGTCCTCGGTCATTGCTCCTTCCCTGTCTTGGGCTTCGGAAATACCCGGCGAAACATCCGGTAGCCAACCCACAGTCCCCACATCGCAAGCACCAACAGCGCAGCCGCAATAATTGCTGCGGCAACGGGATTGGCAAAGGCAAGCACCAGCAGGCCACCTGTTGCCACATCCTCGATCGTCGAGACTGCGATATTACTAAAGGGCTCGGGGCTCGTATTGACCGCAGCGCGCGCTGTCGACTTGGTGGCATGACTAGCCAGCGCGGCACTGCCGCCAAGCAGGAAGGCAACGACTTGCCAGGCGGGGTCCGAGCTGTCGACGACTGCGAGCGCGAGTAATGCGCCGCCAGCGGGGCGAACTATCGTGTGCAGGCCGTCCCAGATTGAGTCGAGCCACGCGATCTTATCTGCAAAGAACTCGGCCAGCGCCCCCAACGCGCTGATTCCGATCACCCACGGATTTGCAAGCACATCAAGCATTGCCAGGTTTTCTGGAAGCGGCACGAGCTCGAAGTGCATGGCAACGCCGGTGGCAAAGACGGTCAAATAAAGCCGCCAACCCGACAGGAGGCTAAGACTTCCGGCAAGCCCCAGTATTTCGATAATGCCCATGACGAGCTCCAACTCCCCCAGTTGATGAGATAACAGGCTGCCACGAAACTGTGCAGCTCGCAATGGCAGTGCTGCATTTGCAAGACGGACAGGAACGGTTATTCATTGCCCGCTTTGGCAAGGACGCAGAGCAAGTCCCTACCAAGGGTACTTTACGACGGGATTTGCAGGACTGTCTTACTCTACCCGCGCCAGATCATATCGGTCCATATCAATTGGCTCGATATGCAACGATCCCTTGGGGCAAAGGCATTTGAACATGAGCTGCGCTGCGAGATATTCCTGGTCATGGTTCCATGAAAACTCTCGGGCTTGCTGCGCGCATTGAGTGCATTGGAGCGCGCAGCAAATGTGAAAGGCAATTATGCGAACAAGCGCTTGACAAACTTTGGCTGCGTTTAGCGCGGCCTGAATTTACCGCTGCCAAAAGAGGCATGGCTATCCATTATTTCACATACTTTCTCCTGTAATTTCAGATTGTCGAGCGAGGTTTGCCGACATCAAGACGATCAATGCATCTCGAGCGAAAACACTTCGCATCGCGCTGGGTTTCTTCGCCTGTTATTCGCGTGCCGAGAACTGTTGTTCGCGTTGCTCCGAGATGGCCCGCCGGAATTGCGCTCGCTGTTCCGGTGAGCTGTTTTGAAGCCGCTCACGCAACGCTGCCCATCTTTCAGCTGGCGAGGCAGAAATGTCGGAAATTGGCAGTCGGTTGCTGGGCATCGGTTCGGGGGCAGGCAAAAGGTGAGGTGCTTTACCCGCAGACGCTTGTGGATCGGGCATCAATTGGGTGGAGTTGGTGCTGGATTGGGCGCGTTTCGATCGGGCTGCTCGCCGTGTTTCCAATGCCTTGGCCCATTTTGCCTTGGTTTGGGGATCGGCCGTGCGCATCAATTCCTGGACGGCAGCCCGGGCTTCGAAAGCGGTGGCATCGCCACGAAGAACGATCGTCCGAATTTCACGGCGCGCAGCAACAAGCTTTTCGCGAGGGCCCAACGATTCAAAAAGCGGGTCTCTGCGCAAGCTGTTGATACGTTCAACAACGGCAGTCTTTCCCGAAATATTTGGCTCGTTCTGGGTCTGTGCGTTTCTTTCAGGAGCGGCAGTGCTCTTCAATTTGGGCTTGGCGATTTGGAACTGACGCGGTGGAGCCATGATTTTGGCCTCGACGAGGACCTCGCTGACACCGGGCACATAGATGGGATTTCCAAATATGCCAGCCGCAGCAGCTGTCGCGGTTGCAAACGACAGAATGGCCAGAGAACCCAGTATCCGGCCCGATCGGCGCCACGCACTGGTTGAGCTGACGCGCCTGAAGCGCGATTGGCCAGGCGATTGTGCTGCAGGCGTCTTGGCACCTGGATCGCCCGCCTCTATGCGTGCCATGAGGCGATGGGTGAAGTTCGACGGAAGCGGCGGAACTTCGTAAGTATCGAGCGCGAGACAAATCTCGGGAGTAAATTCGGTTCGGCTCATTGTAACTTCCTCGATGCGTATCTGTCCGATACGCCCTTGCTTACGATGCAGTTGCGAAGGCTGACACGTGCGCGGAACAACAAGGATTCAAAAGCCTTCAACTGCATGTTCAGCATGTCAGATGCAGGCTGGTTTGGGGTTTCTTCATAATAAGTGAGGATGACCGCTGCACGTTGGCGTTCAGGCAATTTCTCGATGCATTGCTGGACAGCGCGCTGCACGGCGCTTTCCTCAATCTGAGCATCGGCCAGTGGCGTAGCGTCGACACGATCGGGCATGTCTTCGTCGCCCTTGAAACGTCTGCGCCGCAACATGTCGAGAGATTGATTTGTCGCGACCTTAGCAAGCCAGGCGCTGATTCCTGGACCACCATCTTGCCAGCGATCAGCATGGTTCCATAGCTTTAGCAAGGACTCTTGAGCAACATCTTCGGCGTCCCCTTGGTCGCCAAGCATCCGATAGGCAATCCGCCATGCGACTCTTGCATATCGGTCAGCTACGATGCGCATCGCTGCATGGTCGCGCAGCATAATGCACGCCATCAACTGGTCGTCGCTGTACTCAGTCTTGTATACAGTCGCTGTAGCACTCATGTCATCGCCTGACTTGACTTCATATTGTCTATTACAACGCGACAGTTTCCAAAACCCTTCGAAAATATTCTAACCATAAGTGACATCGGCTGAACATCGCACTGGCCAAGCCAATCAATCCATGCTTGTTAGGCGGGATGACGAGCGACCCTCAGACACATCCTGTAACGGGCGAGGCAATGCCAATTGCAACGCCAGCTGCGACCATGGTAATTTTTCGTGAAAACCCGGCAGGTGGACCTGCGTTGCTGCTAATGGTGGAGCGCATCAAGGCCATGGCCTTTGCCGGCGGGGCCGCGGTATTCCCGGGCGGCAAGGTGGATGCGGCGGATTTTGATTATGCAGTCATGCTCGGCGGACCGCTTGGGGTTGACGAGACGGCAGCCCGGTTAGCCGCAATAAGGGAAACGATTGAGGAAGCCGGGCTGGCGCTCGGACTGACTGGTGTGGGAGAACCAGCTGATTGCGACGACGCCCGCACTGCGTTGCACAACGGGGAAAGCCTGCAGGTTGTTTGTGCTCGCCACGGCTGGGTGCCTGATTTTGTTCAACTGGTACCATGGTCTCGCTGGAGACCGCCAAGCATGGAGACTCGTACTTTCGACACCCGTTTTTATCTTGTGAACGCCGGGGCTAGCGCGCCTCTTGCAACAGTTGACCACACAGAAAACCGAGCGCTGTTCTGGGCAAGCGCAAGTGAGGTCATTTCACGCGCCGACAAGGGCGAAGTGAAGATCATTTTTCCTACGCGTCGCAATCTCGAAAGGCTTGCGATGTTTGGGGATTTTGACAGCGCCGCAGCCCATGCTGCAGCTCATCCCGTGTCGACTGTGCTTACTTATGTCGAGGAACGTGAAGACGGCCGATGGTTGTGCATACCTGAAGGTCACGGCTATCCCGTAACCGAAGAATTCCTCGCCAGCGCAATGCGCGGCTAGTCAATCCTCCGGTGCAATGGTCACGACCAGGCCGTCTAGTTCTTCGCTCATCGAAATCTGGCATGACAAGCGCGATGTCTCGTTGCGGTGATCGGTGCTGTCGAGAAGATCGTTTTCATCTTCGCTCATCTTGGGAAGCTTATCGACAAATTCAGGGTCGATGTGAACATGGCAGGTGGCGCATGAGCAGCATCCGCCACACAGCGCGAGCAGTTCATCAAAGCCATTGTCGCGGATAACTTCCATCAGGCTCAAACCATTTTCGGCCTCGACTTCTCGGCCTTCGCCATTTCGTGATATTACGGTGACCTTAGCCATGAACGTGCTCCTTGAAGGCTGAAACTTTCGGCGGACTGATAGGTTGACGTGGAAGTAATGTGAAGCCCCTATTTTGATGGGGATAACTGCCGTGCTACCCTTGGAGAATTGCAGCGAGATGCTTATGTCGCGCGGAAACAGAATCAGAAAGCGTATCCATGTCTGAAAATCGCCACGCCCCTGTTATCATTATCGGCTCCGGTCCGGCAGGCTATACAGCAGCTGTCTATGCCGCACGCGCCAATCTATCACCCATGATCATCACCGGCGTGGAAATCGGAGGGCAGTTGATGACGACCACCGATGTCGACAATTGGCCAGGCGACGACGAGGGCGTGCTTGGTCCCGAACTCATGGAGCGGATGCGCAAGCATGCCGAGCGTTTTGGTACGCGTATCGAGAATGACTATATCGAGAAGGTTGATTTCTCCAAGCGGCCCTTCACATTGACGGGCGGCGTAGGCGACTATACCGCCGATGCAGTTATCATAGCGACGGGTGCCAGTGCCCAATATCTGGGTTTGCCGAGCGAGACTGCATTCATGGGAAAGGGAGTGTCAGCATGCGCCACCTGCGACGGTTTCTTCTATCGCAACAAACCGGTGGCGGTCATTGGTGGCGGAAACACGGCGGTCGAAGAAGCATTGTACCTGGCAAATATCGCCAGCCACGTCACGCT
>JBATDO010000321.1:0-3385 GCA_049663505.1 Sphingorhabdus sp. | reverse complement strand
GTCTAGATATGGGCGCACTGGAAGGCGCCATGACGTCAATTATCGCATCGGGTGACAAGAATAACGAAATACGCAGCACCTTGGCGAGCCAATTGGGCCTAAAAGCCGCCCAGGCGCGCTACGAAGCTTTTTTGCGACGCGCGCCGGGATTAATTGCAGAACATGCGCGTCGAATGCGCGCCGAAGATGTGTTGGTTGCGACCAGCGCTTGGCGAGAAGCAAGCGCACTTGCTGCCCGCGCAGTGGCATTGAGCCTTGATAAGCAAAGCGTCGTTTTCCAAATGGGAAGCTTGCTGGCTTCACTACAACCGCATAAGCAATCCAGCTAACATGCATTTGCACGAGTTTTAGATGTCTGAACCATATTATATTACCACAGCGATAGCCTATCCAAATGGAAAGCCTCATATCGGGCATGCCTATGAAGCGATTGCCACTGATACGATTGCAAGGTTTCAGCGATTGATGGGACGTGACGTCTGTTTCCTGACGGGTACCGACGAACATGGGTTGAAGATGGATCAAACGGCTCGCGCTGCTGGCAAGCCAACTATTGAACTCGCAGATGAAATGTCGGCCTATTTCAGAGAAATGTGCTCCAAACTTAACATTTCAGTCGATCATTTTTGCAGAACGACATCGGAACATCATCACAAGGCAAGCCAAGCCATTTGGAAATTGCTGGAAGCCAATGGCGATCTCTATCTTGATCGATATGAGGGATGGTATTCGGTTCGAGACGAAGCATTTTACGACGAAAGTGAGCTCGTCGGTGGGGAAGGGGACGAAAAGCTGTCGCCTCAAAACACGCCCGTTGAGTGGACAACTGAAGAAACGTGGTTTTTCCGTCTCTCAAAGTACGAAAAGCAGTTGCTTGAACTTTATGAAAAGCAGCCGGATTTCATTCGTCCTGAAAGCCGTAGAAATGAAACTATACGGTTCGTGGAAGGCGGACTGCGCGATTTGTCGGTGTCCAGAACCAGCTTTGATTGGGGAGTAAAGGTACCGGGGAGCGAGAACCATGTAATGTACGTCTGGCTCGACGCGCTGACCACATATATTTCCGGGATAGGATTTCCAGACAATACCGAAGAGTGGCGCAAATATTGGCCTGCAAGCGTCCACATCATTGGGAAGGACATCGTTCGATTCCACACGGTATACTGGCCCGCTTTCTTGATGTCTGCAGGCATAGCCTTGCCAAAGCAGGTTTTCGGCCACGGATTTCTCTTGTCGCGCGGCGAAAAGATGTCGAAGTCGCTCGGCAATGTTGTTGATCCAATGGAACTCGCCACGACATTCGGAGTGGATTCACTGCGTTATTTCCTGATGCGCGAAGTGAGTTTTGGTCAGGATGGCAGCTACAGTGAAGATGCTATCGTCACACGTGTAAACGCCGAGTTGGCCAATAGCTTTGGCAATTTGGCACAGCGCACCTTGTCGTTCATTGCTAAAAATCTGGACGGTGCTCTACCTACAGGGGGACGCCACGACGTGGCGGATGATGCACTTCTCGAGACCATTCGCGATGCCTGCGCCAACGATGTGCCACGAGAATTTGCTCAATTTTCCTTTTCGCAAGGGCTCGATAGCTGGATGCGCGGCGTTTACGCGTGTAATCAGTACATAGATGCACAGGCTCCTTGGGCGCTTCGTAAAACCGACCCTGAGCGAATGACCGCCGTTCTTGAAACCTTGCTTCGCTCGATACGTTCGTTGGCGATAGCAGTGCAGCCAGTAATTCCAACTGCGGCAAACGTCATGCTTGATCAACTCGGCATTTCGCCCAGCGGGCGGGATTATCTGGCCCTTGGTGACGACAGCTATTATGCACGGTTGGTTGCAGATGGGTTCAAAATCGCGCCACCACAGCCAATTTTTCCAAGACTTGATGCTCCACCTGGAACGAGCGGCACCTGATGCTAGTCGATTCACATTGTCATCTGAATTATCGAGGGATCGTCGAGGAGCAGGCGGCAGTCATTGAACGTGCCCGCGCTTCGGGTGTCACTGCAATGCTTAATATCGCAACACGAGAGAGCGAGTGGAACGAAGTAGTTGGCCTTGCAGAACGAGAAGAAGACATATGGGCATCGGTTGGTATCCATCCGCATGAGGCTGATGGCCATCCAGGTGTCGATGCCGCAAAGTTGGTAGATCGTGCTAAAAACCCTCGCGTCATCGCGATCGGCGAAACTGGGCTCGATTATTATTATGACAAAAGCGATCGTGCGCAGCAGCGCACATCGTTCCGGGCACATATTGAAGCGGCACGTGAAACCGGTCTTCCAATCATCGTACACACACGTGATGCAGAAGATGACACAGCGCAAATCCTCCTGGAGGAAATGGCTCAAGGGGCATATTCAGGGGTAATCCATTGCTTTACGGCGGGTGCAGAATTTGCTCGCAAGTCCCTTGATCTGGGATTGTACATATCCTTATCCGGTATCGTTACATTCAAGAATGCAAAGGATTTGCAGGACGTTGCCAAATGGGTTCCGGCGGACCGATTGCTGGTTGAAACGGATGCTCCCTTCCTTGCCCCAGTACCCCATCGGGGCAAGGCGGGGGAGCCAGCCTTTGTTGCCGACACGGCCCGGTTCGTTGCAAAATTGCGCGGAGAAGATGAGAAAAACTTCGCCGATCAAACCACTTCAAATTTTTACCGCTTGTTTTCAAAGGCCACAAGATGAACAGCGCAGATGGCCCTTCGCTGATCTGGGGCGTGGTCATGATCTTGCTGCTGGCTGGTTCCTTGGCCGCGCGACGCTTGCCATTGGGCGATATGGCAAAAATGGCGTTGGCGTGGGTCGCGATATTTGCGCTGCTGTTCGTGCTATTCAGCTTTCGATTTGAATTCCAAGCCATTTGGAATCGCGTGACGTCAGAATTCAATGGCACTTCAGGTCAAGCGGTTGTCGGCGAAGCAATTGAGCTACGACGCCAAGACGACGGACATTATTGGGTACAGGTCCAAGTCAATGACATGCCAGTCATGTTCATGATCGATAGCGGCGCGACCACGACTGCAATTAATTCCGACACTGCCAAGCAAGTTGGAATCAACGTTGATAGCAATGCATTTCCGGTAATCATCAGCACGGCCAACGGAATGGTGGAAGCCAAGCGCGGGCAAGCCCGGGCACTGCAGATCGGACCACTGAAACTCGTCGACCATCATGTCGTCGTTTCGAATAATTTTGGCAAGACCAACGTGCTTGGAATGAATTTCCTGGGTTCATTGAAAAGTTGGAAGGTGGAAAACAACATAATGACACTTCAACCATGATCAGGCAAAGTCTCGGTATTGGGGGAGGTTTGAACATCTCGACCGACATTTTACTTAACATAATATATATTATCGCACTTAATGATAATCATG
>JBATDO010000320.1:0-8259 GCA_049663505.1 Sphingorhabdus sp. | reverse complement strand
CTCATTGGTTGCCGGATCAAGCCCGGCGGCCACATAGCGTTCGCGAAGGTCAACCATCGCTTGGCCCCGGTCGCGGCTTTCGCCGTGGACATATTCGAACAGATGCAGGCTGTGCGTTCGCCCCCGGTCGAATAGCTCGACATAATGCTCTTGAAGCGCGATCAGGTCGCCGCCCGAGAGCCTGAACAATAGCGGTTCCAAACGCAGCATCTGCTTTTCGCTGACGATGCGCTCTTGCAGCAAAACAGCTCGAATGTCGGGAACCGCAGCACGGAGATTTTCATCAGGATAATGAAGAAGCGCAGACAGTGCGCGTAGTGTTATCATGCTCATCAGAACACCTCCCCAGTAATATGTGGCGTTGGAGTTTGCAGTTTCTTACGCGATGGGCCGCCAAACATGTTGGTCTTGGTTTCGCCGCTCGAACATCCATTGCCGAAGGAAAAACCGCAGTTGCCGCGCTCTTCGAACATATCTTCGGCATCTTCGCGGTGGCCCGTTGGGATGACGAAGCGGTCCTCGTAATTGGCAATTGCCATAACGTGATACATTTCTTCGATTTGCGCACCGGTAAGGCCGACTGCCGTGGCGATGCCCTCATCAATCACGCCCTCGACGGTTTTGGATCGCATATAACCGCGCATGGCGAGCATGCGTTCAAGGCAAAGCGCAATAGGCTCCTCATCCCCCGCCGTCAGCAAGTTCGCGAGATATTTGAGCGGGATACGCAACGATCGAACATCGGGCATATTGTTGTTGACCGAAATTTGCCCGGCATTGGCGGCCGAACTTATCGGTGACAGTGGTGGCACGTACCAAACCATTGGTAAAGTGCGATATTCGGGATGAAGCGGGAACGCGATTTTCCATTCCATCGCCATTTTCCAGATCGGCGAGCGGCGCGCAGACTCTAACCAGTTTTCTGGAACACCATCTTTGCGTGCTTGCTCGATGACGGCTGGGTCGTTGGGGTCGAGAAAGATGTCAAGCTGTGCCTGATACAAATCCTCGACATTCTGTGCCGAAGCGGCCTCTTCGATCCGGTCGGCATCATAGAGCATGACCCCCAAATAACGGATGCGCCCGACACAGGTTTCCGAACATACGGTCGGCTGCCCTGCTTCAATCCGCGGATAACAGAAGATGCACTTTTCAGATTTGCCCGATTTCCAGTTATAATAAATTTTCTTATAGGGGCAGCCGGACACGCACATGCGCCAGCCACGGCATTTCTCCTGATCGATCAGAACAATGCCGTCTTCCTCGCGCTTGTAGATCGACCCGGAAGGGCACGCGGCGACGCAGGTCGGGTTAAGGCAATGTTCGCACAGCCTTGGCAGATACATCATGAAGGTATTTTCGAACTGGCCGTATATCTCTTTTTGTACGCCTTCGAAATTATAGTCTTTTGATCGCTTGGAAAACTCACCGCCCAGGATTTCTTCCCAGTTCGGTCCCCAGTTTATTTTCTCCATCCGCTTGCCGGTAATCAGCGAGCGCGGACGAGCCGTTGGGAATGCCTTGCTCTCCTTTGCTTCCTGAAGGTGGGAATAATCGAAGGTGAAGGGTTCGTAATAATCGTCAATTTCGGGCAGGTCGGGATTGGCGAAGATCTTCGACAACAGGCGCCATTTACCACCCATTCTGGGCTTTAAGCGCCCACCCTTTACATCCCAGCCGCCGTTCCAGCGCTTCTGGTTCTCCCAATCCTTAGGATAGCCTATGCCCGGTTTGGTTTCGACATTATTGAACCACGCATATTCCATGCCTTCGCGGCTGGTCCATACATTCTTGCAAGTGACCGAACAGGTGTGGCAGCCAATACATTTATCAAGGTTCAAGACCTTGCCGATTTGCGCGCGGACTTTCATTGGGTTGCCTCCAGTGCGGTCATCGGCCCTTCGAGCCAGTCGACCTTTTCAAGCTTGCGGACGATGACATATTCGTCGCGGTTGGAACCGACTGTTCCGTAATAGTTGAAGCCATAGCTTTGCTGGACATAGCCACCTATCATGTGCGTGGGTTTCAGCACCGCGCGGGTAACGCTGTTATGAATGCCGCCACGCTGTCCGGTGAGCGGCGATCCGGGGACGTTCACGATCTTTTCCTGTGCGTGATACATGAAGAGCGTGCCGTCTTTCATGCGTTGCGAAACGACGACGCGAGCGACTAATGCGCCGTTCGAATTGAACGCCTCCACCCAATCATTGTCGACCAGCCCTGCCTTGGCTGCGTCGGTCTCTGACATCCACACAATCGGGCCACCGCGTGACAGCGTTAGCATCAGCTGATTATCGGTATATGTGGAATGGATGCCCCATTTCTGGTGCGGCGTGATGAAGTTCAGGATCACATGCGGTGCGTTCTTGGCCTGATCGAGCATCGGCTTTACCGCCTTTGTATCAATCGGCGGACGGTAGACGCAGAAACCTTCACCAAAGGCGCGCATCCATTTATGATCCTGATAGAGCTGTTGCCGCCCGGTCAGTGTCCGCCACGGGATCATCTCGTGGACGTTGGTGTGCCCGGCATTATAGCAAACATGCTCGCTTTCGATGCCGGACCATGTCGGTGACGATATGATTTTGCGCGGTTGTGCCTGCACGTCGCGAAAGCGAATTTTCTCCTCTTCTTTGGGTAATGCCAAATGCGTGTGGTCGCGGCCGGTATTCTTGGACAAGGCAGCCCATGCCTTGACCGCGACCTCGCCATTGGTTTCGGGCGCCAGGCTCAGGATCACCTCACAGGCATCGATGGCGGTCTCAATTTTCGCCATGCCTTTTGAGGTGCCTTCTTCGCGCACTTCTCCGTTCAAGCGGCGAAGCAATTCGACCTCGGGCTCGGTATTCCAGGCAATGCCTTTGCCGCCATTGCCGATCATTTCCATCAGCGGACCGAGCGCGGTAAAGCGTTTGTAGACATTGGGATAATCGCGGGTGACGACTGCGATATTCGCCATTGTCTTGCCGGGCAGCGGCAGCACTTCGCCCTTGCCCCAGTCGGCGACATCAAATGGCTGCGCGATTTCACCAGGCGTATCGTGCAGGATCGGCGTCAGCACCACATCCTCCTCGACACCCAGGACTTCCGGGGCGATCTCGGAGAATTTCTTCGCAATTTCCTTATAAATATCCCAATCGGATTTGGACTCCCAAACGGGATCAATCGCAGCCGATAACGGGTGGATGAACGGGTGCATGTCGGACGTGTTCAGATCATCCTTTTCGTACCAGCTGGCGGTCGGCAGAACGATGTCGGAATAGACACAGGTCGTCGACATGCGGAAATCGAGCGTGACCAAAAGGTCGAGTTTGCCCTGCGGCGCATCATCATGCCAGACGACCTCCTGAGGCTTCTGCGTGCCTGTTTCGCCGAGATCCTTGCCCTGAACGCCGTGCTGCGTGCCGAGCAAATGTTTTAGGAAATATTCGTGGCCCTTGCCAGACGACCCTAAAAGGTTGGAACGCCAGACAAACATATTGCGCGGCCAGTTTGCTGGGTCGTCAGGGTCATTGCACGACATTTCAAGTTCGCCCGATTGAAGCGCCGAAACGACATAATCCTTGGGCTCCAACCCGACAGCTTTCGCCGCCTTGGTAATATCCAGCGGATTCGACTTGAGCTGCGGCGCGCTCGGTAACCATCCCATGCGTTCTGCGCGGACATTATAATCGATGAGCGAACCCGACCAATCACCGTCAGGCGCCGTTGGCGACAGGATTTCATCAACATCTAGCGTTTCGTACCGCCACTGGTCGCTATGCGCGTAGAAGAAACTGGTCGAGTTCATCTGACGCGGCGGGCGAGCCCAGTCGAGCCCGAATGCGAGCGGTGCCCAGCCCGTTTGCGGACGCAGCTTTTCCTGCCCCACATAATGCGACCAACCACCGCCCGATTGGCCAACACACCCGCACATCACGAGCATGTTGATGATGCCGCGATAGTTCATGTCCATATGGTACCAATGGTTGAGGCCAGCCCCCAGGATGACCATCGACTTGCCTTTGGTGTTTTCGGCGTTTGTCGCAAATTCGCGGGCTACAGTGATGATCTGTTCGGCCGGAACACCCGTAATTCTTTCCGCCCAAGCAGGCGTGTAAGGCTCATTATCCGCATAATCTTTGCTGACATGATCACCGCCCAATCCGCGATCCAGACCGTAATTGGCGCAGAAAAGATCGAACACCGTGGCGACAAATGTTTTGCCGTCCTTGGAATCAATCTGACGTACAGGCACACGGCGCTTCAAAACATCAGGATGGTCGGTTCCTTTGAAATGGTCATGTTCACGATTGCCGAAGTAGGGGAAGGCGACATCGACCACATCGTCGCGGTCTGCGTCCAGAATGGCGGTCATGCGCAGCTTTACATCTGCGCCTTGTCCGTCCTTCTCCTCCAGATTCCACTTGCCTTCCTGACCCCAGCGGAAACCAGCCGAGCCTAAGGGTGCGACAAGCTCCCCATTGGCATCATCAAAAGCGACGGTTTTCCATTCGGGATTATTGCGTTCGCCCAAATCGCCCTTCACGTCGGACGCGCGGAGCAGCCGTTCAGGGATATAGGCGCCGTCCTTTTCCGCCAGCCGGACGAGCATCGGGAAATCGCTGTAACGGCGGCAATAATCCTCGAAATATTCCACCTGCCGGTCGAGGTGATATTCACGCAAGATGACATGGCCAATCGCCATGGCGAGTGCGGCATCAGTGCCCTGTTTCGGGTTAAGCCATATGTCCGCAAACTTTGTCGCTTCTGCATAATCAGGCGAAACGACTGCGACCTTTGCCCCGCGATAGCGCGCTTCGGTCATGAAATGTGCGTCGGGCGTGCGTGTTTGCGGGACGTTCGATCCCCACATCATCAGGAAGCCTGCGTTATACCAGTCTGCACTTTCGGGGACATCGGTCTGCTCGCCCCAAGTCATCGGGCTCGCAGGCGGCAAGTCGCAATACCAGTCATAGAACGACATGCAGGTACCGCCGATTAGCGACAAATAGCGCGATCCAGCTGCATAGCTGACCATCGACATAGCGGGAATAGGAGAGAAACCGATAATCCGGTCTGGCCCATATTTCCGCGCAGTATAGGCGTTGGCGGCGGCTATAATTTCCGTGACCTCGTCCCAGCGCGCGCGTACAAAACCGCCATGGCCGCGGATGGAAGTGTAGCTTTTCCGCTTGGCCTCATCCTCGACGATCGATGTCCAGGCTGCAACCGGCGCCATCGACTTTCGTGCCTCGCGCCACAGTCGGACCAGGCGCGAACGGATCAGAGGATATTTCAGCCGCTGGGCCGAATAGATATACCAGCTGTAACTTGCGCCGCGCGGACAACCGCGTGGTTCGTGGTTCGGCAGCTCAGGCCGCGTGCGGGGATAGTCGGTTTGCTGCGTTTCCCAGGTGATGATCCCGCCCTTGACGTAAATCTTCCACGAACAGCTGCCGGTGCAGTTCACCCCGTGGGTCGAACGCACAATCTTGTCATGCTGCCAACGTTTGCGATAGCCATCCTCCCAATCGCGCGCTTCGCTATTGGTGACGCCGTGACCGTCGGAGAATGTCTCGCGGTTGCGGTTGAAAAAGGTCAATCGGTCGAGAAGTTGGCTCATGGTCTTAACCCTTTCAAGCGGTGACTAATGTGGATTTTGGCGTGCGTTCGATTGCGTGGAGGAGCCCGCCGGGCCGTGTGTAGACAAACCATGTCAGCACGGCGCAGCTGGCGTAGAAGATGAAGAACCCGATGAGCGCAGCCATCGGTGATCCAGTCGCGGCAATGGCGCTGCCAAAGCTTTTCGGAATGAAGAAGGCACCATATGCAGCGATGGCCGAGGTGAAGCCGACGATCGCCGCCGATTCCTTTTCGGCCTGCCGCACTTGTTCAGGTTTTCCAAGTTCGGGCATCAGCCGCGGTATTTCGCTGCGCATGATGCTGGGGATCATTTGAAAGGTTGAGGCATTGCCGACGCCTGTGACAAAAAACATGAAAATGAACATGCCGAGGAAACCCCACCAACTGGCGGCTTGCAGGAAATACATCACGCCAACGACGCCAATCATCATGAAGATGAAAACCCAAAAGGTTACGCGGCCACCGCCCCAGCGATCCGAAACCCAACCCGTGGCGGCGCGGCTAATCGCGCCGACCAGAGGTCCGAGGAAAACGAACTTTAGAACATCGACATCGGGGAACTGGTGCTTGGCAAGCAACGGCAGGCCAGCCGAGAAGCCGATGAACGAGCCGAACGTTCCGGTGTAAAGCCAGCACATCAGCCAGTTATGCTTGCGCTGAAAGATGACGGCCTGTTCGGCAAAGCTGGCCTTCGCATCGGCGATGTCATTCATCCCGATCCACGCCAGCAGCGAAGAGGCAATGATGAACGGCACCCAGATGAAGCCTGCATTTTGCAGCCACAGCTCGCCGCCCTCTTTATTAGGAAGCGGATCGCCACCCATCGCGCCAAAAACGCTCGCGGTAATCACGAGCGGTATGATGAATTGCATCACCGACACGCCCAGATTGCCGAGCCCGGCATTGAGCGCCATTGCATTGCCCTTTTGCGCCTTTGGAAAGAAGAAGCTGATGTTCGACATAGACGAGGCGAAATTACCGCCGCCAAAGCCGCAAAGCAGCGCGAGCACCAGGAAGATGATGTAGGGCGTTTCTGTATTCTGCACGGCGTAGCCAATTCCGAATGCCGGAATGAGCAAGGATGCCGTGCTCAGCGATGTCCATAGGCGTCCGCCAAATATCGGCACCATGAAGCTATAGAATATCCGGAATGTGGCACCTGACAGACCCGGCAAAGCGGCGAGCCAGAACAGTTGGTCCGTGGTATATTCAAATCCTATCAGCGGCAGTTTTGCGACCACAATTGACCAGACCATCCAAACCGAAAAGGCGAGCAGTAAAGCAGGGATCGAGATATACAGATTGCGCCGTGCGATCCGTTCGCCTGTTGTTTCCCAAAACGCCGTATCTTCGGGCTTCCACTCTTTGATCAACTTGCTTTCGCTTGGCGCGTGCTTGGCAGCATCGTGCAGTTCGGCCATTTCGGGGAATTGCGGCAAGCTGCGGGCGTCGATGCCGCTCGCTTTCTGTTCCATCTGACGGATCGCTGTATGCATCCAGCCTAGAGCGACTACTACCAGTGCGAACAACACCATGAAGCAGCTCGTCCAGATATTGGTCAGATCGCTGACAACGCCAAAGACAATGGGGAGAATGAAGCCGCCCAGGCCGCCGACCATCCCCACCATGCCGCCTACAGCGCCAACATGATCGGGGTAATAGACCGGAATATGCTTGTAGACCGCAGCTTTGCCGAGCGACATGAAAAAGCCGAGTACAAACACCGTAAGGACGAAAGGCACTAGGCCCATGGATGTGGAGAAGGCGATGTCGCCCTTTACCCCGTGAATGACATAGTCGGTCGACGGATAGCTGAGCATGAACAGGCAGATCATCGACATGCCAAAGGTCGTATACATGACCTTGCGCGCCCCATATTTATCCGACAGCATTCCGCCATAAGCACGAAAAAGGCTAGCCGAGAGAGAGAAGGTGGCGGCCAGCATGCCTGCGACCTTCACATCGAGATCATAGACCTCGATCAGATATTTGGGCAGCCATAGAGCAAGCGCAACAAAGGCACCAAAGACAAAGAAATAATAGAGCGAGAAACGCCAGACCTGCTGGTGCCGGAGCGGTTCGAGTTGCTCGGTAAGTGATTTTGGTTTCGTACCGCTCAACTTGCGGGCGGCAAAGTCAGGGTCGTCTTTTGCAAATATGAAGAACAGTACCGCCATCAATGCCAGCGCCGCAGCCCATATTTGTGCAACTGCCGTCCAACCCATCGCAACCATAACTATGGGCGCGGCAAATTTGGTAACCGCTGCGCCCACATTGCCCATGCCGAAAAACCCGAGCGCCGTTCCCTGCTTTTCTTGCGGAAACCATTTGGAGACATAAGCGACACCGACCGCAAATCCGCCGCCTGCCAGGCCGAGTCCCAAAGCGGCGAACAACATCATGATATAGGTGTCGGCATAAGAAAGTAGGAAGGTCGACCCCGCCGAGGCCAGCATGGTCAGCGGAAAGACCAGCCGCCCGCCATATTGGTCCGCCCATATTCCTAAGAAAACCCGTACCAGCGAACCGGTTAGAATCGGTGTGCCGACGAGCAGACCGAACTGGGTATCGCTGAGCCCCAACTCACCCTTGATCTCAATCCCGATAATCGCAAAAATGGTCCAGACAGCAAAG
>JBATDO010000319.1:0-1857 GCA_049663505.1 Sphingorhabdus sp. | reverse complement strand
TTGGTCTTGCGGTCTGTGATGTCGCCTTCAGACCCGAAAACCTCGAAGTCGAGATTGAAGACGTCGTTGAGCTCACGATGCCAATTGTTCACCAGCCCTGCCGGTACCACCATGAGCGCGCGGTTGAGTTCCCCGCGGCTCGCCAGCTCTCTCAGCACGAGCGCGGTCTCAATCGTTTTGCCCAGACCCACCTCGTCAGCGATTAGAAACCTGCGTGGTGAAGCCGTCGCAATCCGGTGTGTGAGGACCACCTGGTGAGGCAATAAGTCGATGCGAGCCGACGTCAGAGCCGATGCGCTCTCCATCAGCGGCAAGACATGCGCCTCGTAAGAAAGCCAAGCCTTACGCGCCCGATCCTCCGTGCCTTCAACCGACCGAAGAATCCGCTCGGTACGAGACGCCTCTCCTTGGATTCCGGCAACGGGAACACGCCGTTCGCCGACACTGAAGAACGCTCGAAGGTAGCCTTCGCGAGGCGCATCCAGGACGACGCCAGCGCCGAACTCGGCGTGGGCGATCCTCTCGCCGGGAGCGAACTGAGGCTGGTCTGTCATGCGACCGCCTCAGGTGATCCGAAGGTGGAACAAGCCTGACGGCTTGGCCCCATCGGCGAGAATGATTTCTTGCGGATAGTCCCGGGCCTCTCCCCAGATGAGCCGCCCGAACTCGACCTGCTGATCACTGTGCGGAGCAGCGCAACGCCAGCGGACGGCGTCTGTAGCCATGTCGGTATGAAAGCGGCGCTGGCCGGATGGTAGCCAGAAGACCAAGGCCGCTTCGCCGGAATAGGCGTCCTGAAACGACAGCACCGCCGCCTTGAGGTCGTCCCCCAACCATGTCTCCGCATCGGTCGGAGACAACAGATCGATGCAGGCATCCAGGCCAGCGACAACAAGGGTATGACCATCGTTGCTCGGCAGGTCGTCTGGCCAGTTCTTTCCGGCCTGCAGCAGCTCACGCAGGCTGAGAACTTCGGATGGGCGCGCCACGGTGTAGAGCGCTTCATCATCCCAAATCCAGCTGACGCCTCGGCGCTGCCATACGCTGTCGAGCAATCGCTTCATGGTCAGTCCTCCAGAAACAAGGACATCTGGACGACGGCGTCTTTGTTGCTGGCCGCCCAGGCGTTATAGATGGAGAGCGCCCTTGAGGACGCGTTGCGCATGGGCTGGTTTGGCGCACGTTTGCCCAACCACTCCAAGAGACCTTTGAGCGCCGGGTGGGGCTTGAAATTGTCGTTCTTCAGCGTGTCAGAGGCATTAATCCCGCTGCCATCGTAACAGGCGCCCACAAGTACCAACGCCTGATCGAGGTCAGCCGTCAGTCTCCGCCTGTGCTTGCCCTGCCAATCCCGGGCAAAGTCCAGGGGATCGGCCAGATGAAAGACCTTCTTCTCTTCATTTGCCCAGCCACGGCTGGTGAATTCATCGGGCGCGATGCCAGAGCCGCGCAGCAGTTTCTGCATCTGGTCGCGGGCAAGCTCGGTCTTTCCGTCGAATATGCGCAGGAACTGGCGAGTGATCGGCTCTGCCGTCACTGGGGGCGGCTCAGCGGTCTTGTTTGCGTCCTCGTCGATCAGCTGATTGATGCCGACCAGCGCGTCCTTGACCGAGATCGGCCGACCTTCGTCGACATAGACCTTCCCGTAATGTTGGGAGAAGTATTCAAGTGCCTTGCCGCGCCGGATAACTTGAAGGTCGGCGGCAGGCAGGCCAGCCCGAGCGTGGTTTTCCAACATGCCTTGCAGTTGGCGCACATCTGCCAGCACTTCGCGCCGCATCCGGCCCCAGCTTACTTCCTTGGGCTCTTCCGTGCGCTTTCGGCAGACGTGGACAATATCGTACTCAATCGTTTTAG
>JBATDO010000318.1:0-4279 GCA_049663505.1 Sphingorhabdus sp. | reverse complement strand
CTCGCTATCGTCGGACTGGTAGATCGCGATTCC
The DNA here is from genome assembly GCA_049663505.1 of Sphingorhabdus sp. Lineage (GTDB taxonomy): Bacteria > Pseudomonadota > Alphaproteobacteria > Sphingomonadales > Sphingomonadaceae > Sphingorhabdus_B. Next base: position 4,246 of record JBATDO010000318.1, on the reverse strand, counting down.
ATCTCGAGCGACATCGATAAAGAAATAGCGTCCTTCCAGGAGCCCTTCGTTCACTTCCTCAAGCGTATGGACAATGAAGTTGACCGGGGTCTTCAGTGTCTTTGTTATCGCTAGCTCACGGATTAGCCTGTCGTCGGCATTCGACCAGTATTTTGCCCGGTCGACGAGGTCCTGTTGGTTCACGATAATGAGCAGGTCAAAATCCGATTTGTAGCCCTTGGCCGTGTGCGGTTCATCGACCCAGCCACCACGACTATAGCTTCCATATAAGATGATCTTGAGGATGCGCCCTGCCTTGCGCCGGCCCGTGGCGAGCGCATGGGCATCGCCAAATTCTTCGAACAGGACCTGCGTCACGCGCTCCAGTTCGCGTTGCTTTGCCGCAGGCAAGTGATCAATGTCGGTGCGCATTGGCCATCATGTAGCAAAGTGGATGCAGCGCTGCACCTTGAATTGTCGCAAGGGGTGTAACCTGTTTTAAAAAAAATTGGCCAAGCCCTTGAACCTGCGCCGCGCTAGTTCGCCAAAGCAAGCCTTGCTGGCGTTTTGCGCTCGACGCCGCGTGGAAGGTCGAACCCGACACGCCTGTTGGCAAAGTCGATCATCACCCTGTCGAACAGCTGGAGCGCGTCCATCCCCAGCAGGATCGCTGGACGCTCCTGCAGCTTCAGCGCGGTAAAGGCATAATTGTCGGCAAAGGTGATGGGCAGGTCATTGATCGTCAGGCCACCCACTTCGATTTCCTGGAGCTGGGTAAATTCGCCTGTCAGGACAGATCCGGTCACGCTCTTCATCTGGACGGGCACGAACTCGATCGTGCGGTGGCGGCGGCGCAACCTGTCACGCAAAGCCTTGTTGCCCATGCTGCTCTGAGCCCCGGTATCGAGAATGATATCGACCCTGATGCCGTCGATCTTGGCACTCGAAATGATCATGCGACCAGCTATCTTCTTGGCCGTGACCACGATCATCCCATTTTCAAGAGACGTCTTGCCGCGCGTGCGCCTGGACGGCAGGACATCCATCTTGCTGTTGGCAAAATCGAGAAGTACCCGGTTGTCTTCAAGGCTGTCGATGCCGAGCAATCCGTAAGCACCAAGATTTGACCTTTCAAGTCCGGGTGCTTCGAGGCCCTCCAAATTGACCGCGGCCGTCGTCAGCTTTTCGATGAAAAAGGAATTGACCTGCGTTTTCCCCGATATCGTCGCAAGCGTCAGCCTCGGGCCCGCTTCAAGTGCCAGTTTTCTTGCAAGGTCATTGGCAATCACGGTGCGTTCCGCCCCGGTATCGACAATGAAGGGCACGGCCTCGCTCCCGTTCACTTGCACCTGCACCGTCATGCGGTCGCTCCGGTCGAGCTTGAACTGCTGGATGATGGGGTCGATGGCTGCAACTTGCTCGGGTTCGGGTCCTTGCGCAGATGCTGGCGACAAAAGCCCAGCCCATGCGAGAATTGCAGCCATGACGTTGCGAATTCCTGATTGCATGTGACCGTCTCCTTTGGCAGACGATACGCTTCTTTCCAGTGCCCCACAAGTCGCCCCCGGTCGAAGCGCGTCGATGCTTGATCGAAGTTGCCGAGCGACATTGGTTGTTGCGATTGCGCTTCTGCGTTAGCGTGGCCAGCATTAGAGATAGGAAAGGACCCACGCCTTGAAAAAACTCCTTATTGTTGCAACGCTTGTGCTGCCCGCGGCACCTGTATTTGCCGACGCGCCCAAGCCCGAAGCCCTGGTTGCCGATGGAATTCCGCCAGTGCCTGACGACCTGCCAGTCGAGACCCGGCCTTACATGGAATTTCGCACCGCGAGTTTTGTCGGGTGGCACCCAACCGACAAGTCGATGCTCGTTGCAACGCGCTTTGCAAACACGGCCCAGTTGCACCGCGTGGCCGGTCCGATGATGGCACGCAAGCAGATCAGTTTCGAGGCAGAACCAGTCGGTAACGGATCATGGGCACCCAAGACTGGAGATGTGCTCCTTGTGCAAAAGGATGTAGGCGGAAACGAGTTTTACCAGATCTACGCGCTGAAGGACGGCCGGCTAAGCTTGCTCACCGATGGCAAGAGCCGCAACGGTCTCAACGCCTGGAGCGAAGACGGCGAACTCGTCGCTTATACTTCGACACGGCGCAACGGCACCGACAATGACATCTATGTCATGAACCCGCGTGATCCTTCAACCAATCGCATGGTGGCCGAAGTCAAGGGAGGCGGCTGGGCGGTCGCAGCCTTCTCACCCGACAAGAAGAGCGCGGTGGTCGTCCAATATCTCTCTGTGACCAACAGCGATCTCTCGCTGCTTGACCTCGCAACCGGAACAATGACGCCGATTGGTGACCACGCCAAGGACATAGCTTTTGGTAATGCACAATTTGCACCGGACGGTAGCTTGTGGGTTACCTCGGACGAAGGCTCCGATTTTCAGCGGCTGGGTACAATTGATGTCGCAACCGGCGCCTTCACCCCCCGGGGCCCTGATGAAAAATGGGACGTCGACAATTTCGACATTGCACCAGACGGCAGCTTCATCGTGTATGCAACCAACGAGGCCGGGACGAGCAAGGTCAAGGTCCTTGATCTCAAGACCAAGAAGGTGCGTGCCGTCGAAGGACTGCCCGCAGGGATAGTGGGCGGATTCGAGATATCCGAATGGGGCGAAATCGGCATTACCTTTACTTCGGCGCGCAGTGCTGCAGATGCCTACAGTATCGACCCTTCGAGCCTTGCAGTCACGCGCTGGACCGAGAGCGAGACAGGTGGCCTGGACGTATCGAAAAATGTCGAGCCCGAGCTGGTCAAGGTCAAGAGCTTCGATGGCCTTGAAGTGTCTGGTTTCCTTTACCGGCCCGACTCGGCCAAGTTCCCGGGCAAGCGACCCATGATCATGAACGTTCACGGCGGTCCTGAAGGCCAGTCGCGTCCCGGTTTCCAGGGACGCAACAATTACCTGCTGAACGAACTTGGCGTTGCCATTTTCTATCCCAACGTGCGCGGGTCGACAGGTTACGGCAAGACCTTTGTCAGCCTCGACAACGGACCGTTCAAGCGCGAGAATTCTGTGAAGGACATGGGCGCGTTTCTGGGTGTGCTCGGCAAGGACAACGCGCTCGACGCGACGCGGTTCGGCCTCGCTGGCGGATCCTATGGCGGATACATGTGCTATGCTGCAGCCGTGCAGTTCAAGGACAAGCTGCGCTCGACCAATTGCATCGTGGCCATTTCCAATTTCGTCACCTTCCTCGAAAATACCCAGAGCTACAGGCGTGACCTGCGCCGGGTCGAATATGGTGACGAACGCGATCCCGTACAGCGCGCCAAGCTCCTCGAGATTTCCCCGCTCACGCGCGTGGCGGAAATCTCGAAACCCATGTTCGTGGTAACGGGTGCAAATGACCCTCGCGTGCCGGCATCGGAAGCCGACCAGATCGTCAAGGCGGTCCGTGACAAGGGAGGGACTGCCTGGCACCTGCTCGGCAAGAACGAAGGTCACGGTTTTGCCAAGAAGGAAAATGTCGACTATAATTTCTGGACATCTTTGATGTTCTGGAAACAGACACTTCTGGGTGACAACCCGAAAAAATAAGGGTGCTGGTCAGGGCGTCATCGCGACGCCCGCCAGGCTTTCGGCTTCGAGCAGCAGCGCATCGTCAACAGACCCCTGCGCCACGCTCTCCCGCCCGATCATCACCAGCAAGGGCACAGCGAGCGGGCTCACGCGGTCAAGGTCGACATGGAGCATCGTGTCAGCCGCTCGGTCCAGGAGGTCTCCGAGCCGCCCGACATCGGTGAGCCGCGCACGGGCATCCGCCCATGCTGCCTCCAGCAGCAGGTGATCTGGTTCATATTTGCGCAGCACGTCGTATATCAGGTCTGTCGAAAAAGTTACCTGGCGCCCGGTCTTGCGCTTGCCCGGGTGTTGCCGTTCAACGAGGCCGCTGATGACGGCAACTTCGCGGAAAGCGCGTTTCAACAGGTAGCTCGATTCCACCCATTCAACGAACTCGTCGGCCAGGATGTCGCTCGAGAACAAGGGCGCGGGATCGGTGATCGGCTTGAGGCTCCAGACCCCAAGCGCATAATCGCTTGCGACAAAGCCCATGGGCATCAGTCCCCGGCTTTCCATTCGCCTTGTCACAAGCATGCCAAGCGACTGGTGCGCGTTCCATCCTTCGAAGGGGTAGGTGACCATGTAATGGCGCTTCTCGTGGGGAAAGGTCTCGACGAGCAGTTGACCAGGCTCGGGC
>JBATDO010000317.1:0-5131 GCA_049663505.1 Sphingorhabdus sp. | reverse complement strand
GGTCACAAGCGCCCAAATCGTGCTCGGAGCCTATGTCTCTGCTGGCGATGAGCTGTTTCAGGTCGTCAATGCCAGTGGGTTGCAGGTGCAAGTGGCGCTACCCGCCAATGATGCGGCAAGGATCAGTCCTGGCGATGAGGCCACGCTCGAATTGGGGCAGGGCCGCGAGATCGGAGGGCGCGTGCGTTCGGTAACACCCGCACTCGATCCGGAGAGCCGCAGCGCTACCGCTATCATTGCGCTGCGGGGAGGGGTGCCGGAACTGCGTCCGGGCGCGTTCTTGCAAGCCCGGATCCGACCGTCGGATGAGGCCGATGTTGCCGCGATTTCCGTTCCGGAAGAGGCTGTGCAGATGGTCGAAGGCCGCCAGGTCGTCTTCGTTCGCATGGCAAGCGGATTCCAGGCAATGCCGGTGACGACCGGGGCAAGGTCAGCGGGGCGTATCCAGATAAGGTCGGGCCTGCGAGAGGGTCAGAGGATCGCCACTCGGAACGCATTCCTCTTGAAGGCCGAACTCGGAAAGGAGGAAGCCGAGCATGGCCATTGATAGTCCTTCTCCGCTCGCGCCCGACCAGCAGCACCGATCAGGAATGATCGGTTCTATCCTCGATCTGTCGGTTCGCTACCGTTGGGCAGTTGTGGTTATCGCTCTCGGCGTCGCGATCTGGGGTGCATTCAACCTCGCGCGTCTGCCGATCGATGCGGTGCCCGACATCACCAATGTGCAAGTGCAGATCAACACCGAGGCTCCGGCACTCTCTCCCTCGCAAATCGAAACGCAGGTTACCTTCCCGGTCGAAACCGGCATGGCGGGTATCGAAGGGCTGGAGATGACCCGCTCGATCTCTCGCAACGGGTTCAGCCAGGTAACCGCGATTTTCGAGGAGGGCACCGACCTCTATTTCGCGCGGACGCAGGTGGAAGAAAGGCTTGCTACACTTGCCGCCTCGCTGCCTGAGGGTGCCGAACCTTCGATGGGGCCAATCTCCACCGGGCTCGGTGAAGTCCTGATGTACACCGTCGAGTTCGATGGGGCCTACGGCAACGATACGCCGAGCGGCGGACCGATGGGATGGCAACCCGATGGAAGCTTCGTCACCGATGACGGTGAGGTGCTGGATACCGAGGTGGCGAGAGCGGCATACCTGCGTACTGTTCAGGACTGGATTGTAGCTCCGCTCATGCGATCGGCCGATGGAGTTGCGGGCGTCGATACGATTGGTGGCTACGTAAAACAGTATCTTGTGCAGCCCGATCCAGATCGCCTCGCGGGCTACGACGTTTCAATCGAGCAGGTCATCACGGCGCTTGAAGCCGCGAACCAAGCCGAAGGTGCGAACTTCGTCGAGCGCGCAGGGGAGGCCTTGCTCGCCCGGGTCGATGCACGGCTGGGTACCGTTGAAGATATCAAACAGGCCGTTGTCGCGACACGCGAGGGCATTCCCATTCGCGTGGCCGATATTGCCACGGTTGAAGTGGGCGGTGATCTGCGAACAGGCGCAGGTTCGCTCAACGGTGAAGAGGCAGTCATCGGCACAGTGTTGATGCGCGCGGGCGAAAATAGCCGCACGGTCGCCGCCGGTGCCGCCGAGCGACTGGAAGAAGTGCGCGGGTCGCTGCCCTTAGGAGTGACGGTGGAAATCGTCTACAATCGCTCCACTCTGGTGGACGCGACGATCAGGACTGTGCGCAACAACCTGACCGAGGGTGCGCTGCTGGTCATCGTGATCCTGTTTCTGCTGCTCGGCAATATTCGTGCCGCGATCATAGCCGCACTGGTGATCCCGCTTTCTATGCTGATGGCAGCCATTGGCATGAACCGGCTGGGCGTATCGGGCAATCTGATGAGCCTTGGCGCGCTCGATTTCGGGCTGATCGTCGATGGCGCCGTCATCATCGTTGAGAACAGTATCGCCCGTCTTGCCGCCAGGCAGGAGCATGAGGGCCGTCTGCTAACCCTGTCGGAGCGGCTCGTCGAGACACGCCTTGCCGCACAGGAAATGATCAAACCGACGGTCTATGGGCAAGCGATCATCCTGCTTGTCTTCGCCCCCTTGCTCACCTTCAGCGGGGTCGAAGGCAAGACCTTTTCGCCCATGGCCATCACCGTGATGCTCGCGCTGGCATCGGCCTTCATCCTCTCGCTCACCTTTGTGCCGGCAATGATTGCACTTTTGCTGAATAAAAAGGTGAGCGAGACGGAAATGAAGCCGATCCGCTTGGCCAAAGAGCGCTATGGGCCCCTGCTACGCAAGGCGCTCGCTCGCCCGTGGCCGGTAATCGGGACGGGTGTAGGAGTATTTGCACTCGCGGCGCTGGTCTTCACCTTTCTGGGGAGTGAGTTCACGCCGCAGCTCGATGAGAGGGATTTGGCGGTTCAATCGCTGCGTATACCTTCAACCCCGCTCGAGCGTTCACTCGATATGCAAAAGCAGGTCGAAGGCCGTCTCAAGCAGTTTCCGCAGGTCGAACTGGTCTTCTCCCGGACCGGGACGGCCGAAGTCGCGACCGATCCGATGCCGCCGAATATCTCGGACGCCTATGTCATCCTCAAGCCGAGAAACGAGTGGCCAGACCCCTCGCTTTCCAAGGATGATCTCGTTAGCGAGATGGAAGAAGCGCTCGGCGACCTCGTCGGCAATCTCTACGAATTCAGCCAACCGATCGAACTGCGCTTCAACGAACTGATCGCCGGTGTGCGCGGTGATGTCGCCGTGAAACTTTATGGTGACGATCTCACCGCCATGACGTCTTCGGCCAACGAAGTTGCGGCGATCCTTAATGGTATAGAGGGCGCAGCCGACGTGAAGGTTCAGCAGGTCTCGGGTTTCCCAACGCTCGACATCGCGTTCGACCGAGCGACAATCGGCCGATACGGACTGACGGTAGAAGATGTGGCGCAGTCGGTGGCTGTGGCGCTTGGTGGCCGTGAAGCCGGACTGGTGTTCGAGGGTGACCGCCGGTTCGATATCGTGGTTCGGTTGTCCGATGCCGATCGCAACGATTTCGATCAGCTCGGAACCTTGCCGATCGCACTCCCGAATGGAGACAGCGTTCCATTGCGCGCGGTTGCAGACTTCGAGGTGGTTGACGGTCTCGCGGAAGTTCGGCGAGAGCAGGGCCGCAGATTGGTAATCGTTTCCGCCAATGTGCGCGAACGCAACCTCGGTTCCTTCGTCAACGAGGCCCAGGCGGAAGTGGCGGCAAACGTCGATCTGCCGTCGGCCTCGTTCATCGAATGGGGCGGGCAATACCAGAACCTGCAGCAGGCACAGCAACGCCTCTCCATCGTGGTTCCGCTCGCTTTCGCGGTGATCCTTTTGCTCCTCTATGCGGCAGTGGGGAGTTGGACGTCAGCCTTGGCGGTGTTCAGCGCGATCCCGCTGGCTTTGGCCGGCGGTGTATTTTTCCTCGCGCTTCGCGGCATGCCGTTCTCGATTTCCTCAGCCGTGGGCTTCATCGCTTTGTCCGGCGTGGCCACGCTCAATGGCCTCGTGATGATCACTGCCATCAAACAACGTTTGGAGCGGGGGCTGGAGCTGAGCGATGCGATCGTCGATGGTGCCCTGGCGCGTCTTCGCCCGGTCCTGATGACAGCGCTCGTCGCGTCGCTTGGTTTCGTCCCCATGGCACTGGCCACCGGGACTGGAGCCGAAGTGCAGCGACCGCTCGCTACCGTGGTGATCGGCGGCTTGATTACCGCAACCGCGCTGACGCTGTTCGTTCTACCCGCCATTGTCAGCCTGATCTTTAGGAAGACATTGCAGCAAGCAGCCGCTCCGGATGATGGCGAGACCATCGAAGCGCCGTCTCGTCCGCTGCAAGAAACGTGACGCAAGGCGAGAAGTTGGATTGAAGGTGAAAAAAGATGAGAAAATTCAAGATAGCAGTAGCGCTCGCCGGCCCTGGCATGATGGTCGGTCCGGCCCTGGCACAAGACGATGTCACGCCAGCGCCTCTCGCCGGAGTCTGGAGCCTAGGGGAAACGGCGTCGTGCGAATCCGGTCCGGCATGGGTATTCTTTGCAGATGGCTATTACGCAGAAGTGCAGCTTCCGGACGGAGCGCCTGCTGCCCTGCGTATCTGGCGGGATGAGGGCGATGCAATCGCCTATACCCACGCGCATATGCCATTCGCAGGGCACGAACGGCCGATGAGGGTTCGTCATCTCACCATCGAAGAGCGCAGTTCCGAGCGGTTGGTCACGCGCAATTATCGCGGTGTGGCGCGTATTTTCCATCGCTGCCCGGCCACGTCGCTCAAAGCGCCCAAAGGGCAGAGCGGGCATTGATTGAAAATTGCTCACCGCTACCGGCTTGCACGTGTGAGACTGAGGTTGGGGAGTACGATTTAGGAGGTTCGGAATGAGCGGCGAAGGCGAGCTGCATCTTGAAACCGCAGACAAGCGAAGAACGCTATGGGTCGTTCTCTGGCTCAATGTCGCGCTGGCCGTAGGCTTCTTTATTTTCGGCTATTTCGCCGACTCGAACGCCCTCATCGCCAATGGACTGGACAACTCCTCTGACGCCCTCGTCTACGTCCTGAGCCTCCTCGCGCTTACACGAACACGCACATGGAAAAGAAACGCCGCGCGCTTGTCAGGCATTCTTCTTCTCGTGCTCGCAGGAGGCGTGATCGCCGATGCTATCCGACGTTTTGTGGAGGGATCGGAACCGGGCGGCATCATGATGATGGCCATGGCCGCGGTTGCTGCGGTGGTGAACCTAGTTTGCCTTCGCCTGCTTCAGAAGCTGCAGCAAAAGGACCTCAACTTACGCGCTGCAACAACCTTCAGCTTTAACGACTTCGTCGCCAACGGTGGCATTATTCTGGCAGGGATCATTGTCATGCTGACAGGCTCGAACTGGCCCGATCTTGTTGTCGGTGTCGCCGTTGCGGGGATCGCTCTTTACGGCGGCATCGATATCCTGCGAGACGCGCATATGGATAAGCACGATGAAGAGGGGACGGAACATCACAGGGGTGATGCGTTCCGCGAGCCATGAGGCGCTAGCGAAGTCGGTGACCCGACAATCGAGATAAATTCCACTGCACGAAGTGCGCTTCGCGACTATCGCGGCCAGTACTTCAGTGTTCAGTGTGGTTCAGCGAGGTCACTCAAAGCACCATG
>JBATDO010000316.1:0-3220 GCA_049663505.1 Sphingorhabdus sp. | reverse complement strand
GTATCAAAGTGCGCTACGGCGGTTCAAGCTTTCTAAAGATGCCTTGAGTCAAGGCTTCTTAAAAGAAGCTGCTTTCGATTGCCATCAAGCAACAGAATTCCTTTTTCACTGCTGTCTCTTGGTTTGCAGCTTTTACAGTCCCCACAGTCACAACCTGGCATTTCTGCGAACCCAGGCAGAACGCGTTGACCAACGCCTCGCAGGCGTGTGGCCGTGCAGCAATCGCAAGGAGCGTGCGATGTTCGAGAAGCTGAAGGCTGCCTATATCAAGGCGCGCTACTCGAAGCATTACCAGGTGAGCGCAGAAGAGCTTGCTTGGCTTGGTGCCCGCATCGAGGACCTGGCGCTCTTAGTGGAGACTGTCTGCTCGGAGCGGATCTCGCAATTGCAGGACGCCGTCGATCGCACTGGGGACGCAATTTGCAAATGACGACCGCGTTATAAGCGCTTGCGATAGCGCCCAGGGGTCGTGCCGAACCATTGCCGAAAGGAACGGCCGAAGCTGGACATGTCTGTAAACCCCAGTTTCGCTGCAATTTCCGATAGGCTGATGGCCTGCAAACCTATTAGCTCTGCTGCCCTTAATCGCCTTTGCTCTTCGACAATTGCGTGGAAGTGCGTCTCCTTGGACGAGAGCATTCGAACCATGGTTCGCTCCGACACGCCTTCTGCTGCTGCAATCTGTTTCAATCGCGGAACGCGCTTTTCGGTATTCAGCGCCTGGTCGACGGACTGACGAATACGCTCGATTATCGGCGTTCCATCGATAAGTCGCTCAGCTTCGGCAATGCGTTCAAGCGCAAGCAACCAGAATGCATCGTCATGGTCGCGATTTCGTGACTGCAGCCAGGCCGCGTTTCCACAAACGCGGTAGCCGGTACTGCCAAACCTGACGCTGCCCGGAATACGGCGGGCAATTTCTTCCAGTTCGGCAGTTTTCTTAAGCATGAGGTCAATCACGATTTCCTTGTCGGCGCTCGGGATGAAGGCCCCAATGTGACATGCTGCGGCCATGAATGCGGCAGTCACCGTGAAGTCGAGGAGGCGCCCACCTGGCAAGACGGCATCGATTGCAAGCACGAACGCGCCTCTTTCGATCGAAAAATGTGCATCAAGATGCGGATTGTTCAGGTTCAAGCTGCGGCAGTACAAGCAAAGTGCATCCGATAGTGACGGTGCATTCGATAATCCAATCATGCTCGATGGTCGGCCCGTGAACATCATGTTCTCGGCAAATTTCCTGAGAACTGGCACGAAATAGCCATGGTCGACCAGGTTGGCGGTCATGATAAGATCGTCTGCGGCCGTGATCCGGTCAGGAAGGGTCCGGTTGTTGGGGAGTGAAGTTCCTTCCATGAACCAGTCTGGCCAGTCGAGCCACTGCCCAAGGTGGTGAAGTGCGACCGGTGCGACAAGGCGAGTCGCCGTCATGCCAAGCGCGGCGATCGCAACGTCTGCATCTTTTCGCGCTGACAAGCCAGGTGAGCCTTCGGCATTCGGTTCGCTATTTGACCCGTCGCAGTGGGCTGAAACTTGAGCGAAGAGTTTTGCGTCAGCACGATCCATAACGGGCTCCCGGTGACCTTTTTCGGGTTAAGAAAATTATATGTCAATTAGGGGATAAGCCCGTGCATCCCCGGTGCACCGACCATTCATTTCGAAGGCAGGTCATATGAGATTGGTTTCATTTGCCCAGAAAATGGCGTCAAATGTCTACGAGGTGTCATCAAATGTAAATTGCTCCGGCGCGCGGACTTCGTCCATTCTGATTACAGTTTTTCATGTGCGACTCGGTGTTCAGGGGGGATAAATATGAAGCAGTTCAGCAAAATGGGCATTTCCGTTGTGGTGTGCGCATCCATGCTTGCCCAATCGGCCCAGGCTTTTGCAGAGACCCCCGGATCGGTTCGCGATCTTGTAGGTGCGCGCGCGGCGGGGGGCGAAACCACGCTTGAAGAGCGCGGCTTCACCCTGCATCACGGTTCCACCAAGAATGACAGCAAGATCAATATTTGGTGGAATCCCAGCACCAAGGAATGTGTCCGGGTCACGACCTATGACGGGCGGTTCGAGTCAGTGGAGAAGACGACAAACGCCGACTGCGGCCAGAGGAGCGGCAGCAAGAATGATGCAGGGATTGCAATCGCTGTGGGTGCGGCAGCAATCCTGGGTATTGCCGCACTAAGCAGCAAGTCGCACCACCGCGGTGACCGGTATAATGACCAGCAAAGCACCGCCGATTTCGAGCGGGGTTACCGCGATGGCCTCTATAACCAGCCCTATCACAATTATAGTCGCTCTAACGCCTATTCGGACGGCTATTCGCAGGGCGTCGAACAACGCGGCCATGAAACTTCCTATCGTTCAAACAACTATAATATGGGGGGATACAGGGCTCACACATATGTTGGCGATTTGAACGGGCAAACACGCCAGCGAGCGGTTTCGGAGTTGATAAGGCGCGGGTTTGTCGTGCGCGATAACAAGAAGACCGACGAGGGACGATTCTTTACCTTCTGGAACCAGGCATCGGAACAATGCGTCGTGATGACCTCGAGCAATGGCTATGTGAATTCAATCGATAATGTCTCGAAGCGGACCTGTCGCGATTGAACCATTCGGGAGCGCTTCTCGACAAAATATCCCGTTTATGCGGGAGTGAGGCTGGCGCGTTTGCAACTTGTCAGCCTCGTTCCTTTCAGGATCAAATCGTCAATTCCTGCCACATCAATTGTGACGTGAATATCAGGGCACCTTGGGTGGTCATGCTTGCGCCTGTCCGCCACGTCAGGAAGATCGCACCGAGTCCGGCTATGGAGGCGAACATATGAACGCCCCCAAAGCTGATACTCTCATGCGAAATCAAAAGAAGCTCGATGCCTTCGTCCACGCCAGTTCGCCAACCTTCCTTCCCAGTTCCAGTCCGGCAACATTGCCCTGGTAGAAGTGAATGCCACCGAACAAGCGCGATTCCCCAGCGCTGAATGCCGCTTCTGAAAAACTGGTCCAGCTGATAGTCACCGGCAATCCAGCGAGTTCTGGTTCGGCTGCCAGCGGGATGTCTTGTGTATGGCGAAACGCAAACATGTCGCTGCCCAGCACATGCTTGAGTACGACTGCGGCTGCCATGCTGAATGCGCTATGCCCGGATGTATATTCGGGGAATGGCGGGGTCGGGAACGTGTCTTTCTGGAATGGACGCCAACGCTGGCCGTTGATC
>JBATDO010000315.1:0-7699 GCA_049663505.1 Sphingorhabdus sp. | reverse complement strand
CAATGCCATCCTTGGCGTGAAGACAGAGCATGTGGATATCGTCAATTCCCTTTACGCCTCCACTGGCAATCACCGGGATATTGACATGCCGAGCAAGGTCAACCGTGGCCTCGATATTGCACCCGGTGAGCATTCCGTCGCGTCCGACATCAGTGAACAATATTGACGCAACCCCTGCATCCTCGAACCGCCTTGCCAAGTCTACCACAGGAATGTCGGATTTTTCTGCCCAGCCCTCGGTCGCGACAAAGCCGTCGCGCGCGTCCACTGCAACAACAATCCCGTTCTCAAATTCGTGCGCCATATCCTTGACAAATTGCGGATCTTTGAGCGCCGCAGTGCCGATAACCAAGCGGGCGACGCCCATGTCGAACCAGCGTTCTACCGTTTCCGTGGTCCGAATTCCGCCGCCCAACTGGATGTAGCCCGGAAAGTTTTCAATAATGGCCTCGACGGCTTCTGCGTTTTCAGGCCTGCCCGCAAATGCTCCATCGAGATCAACCACGTGTAGGAACTCTGCACCCTGTTGAGAAAACACAAGTGCTTGGGCAGCCGGATCGTCAGCATATACTGTTGCCCGGTCCATATCCCCTTCTGCGAGGCGAACAACCTGCCCAGCCTTCAGGTCAATTGCAGGAAACACGATCAAGGTTGCCACTCCAAAAAACGCTCGAGAAATGAAATGCCATAAGACTGGCTCTTTTCGGGGTGGAATTGCACTCCTATTATGTTGCCTCGACCGACCGCTGCGACGATGGGAATACCATGGTGGGTGCGCGCAAGCACGTCGGCGTCGTCAAGTGCATCAAAATGATAGCCATGCAGAAAATATGCTTCGCCGTGCACAAGAAGCGGCGCACCGGGCGACGGCGTCACATCATTCCATCCCATATGTGGAACCTTTACACCAAGGGTTGGCGATATCGGGCGAACGGTCCCTCCAATCCAACCAAGGCCTTTTGTGGTACCATGCTCGACACCTGCGTCAGCCAAGAGCTGCATCCCGACACATATACCCAGAAAAGGTATGCCGTCGCCACGAACGCGCGTCTCCAATGCCTCTACCATGCCATTGATCGCGGACAGCGCATCCATGCAATGTGCAAACGCTCCTACGCCGGGCAAAATAATACGGTCGGCCCGGGAAACAACGGCCGGGTCCGCAGTTACACGGATCTCTGCGGCGCCTGCTGCCTTCAATGCATTGTGCACCGAGTGCAGGTTGCCCGCGCCATAGTCAATCAGCGCCAATGACACGACTTAGAGCGTTCCCTTGGTGGATGGAATGGCATCAGCTTTGCGTGGATCAATCTCGACTGCCTGGCGCAGTGCACGCGCAAGCGACTTGAAGCAGCTTTCGACGATGTGGTGATTGTTGGTGCCATACAGATTTTCGACATGCAAGGTGATACCTGCAGCGGTGGAAAAACTGTGAAACCAGTGCTCGATCAACTCGGTATCCCACTCGCCAAGACGGGGCATGGCAAGCGAAACATTCCACACAAAATATGGCCGCCCGGAAATATCAAGGGCGCAGCGGGTAAGAGTCTCGTCCATTGGCGCATAGGCGGTCCCGTATCGCGTAATTCCACGCTTTTCTGCGAGAGCCTGCAGGATGGCTTCGCCAATCGCAATACCGGTATCCTCGGTCGTGTGATGTTGATCTATATGGAGATCGCCGATTGCAGCAACCTTGAGGTCGATGAGCGAGTGGCGCGACAATTGCTCGAGCATGTGGTCGAGAAAGCCGATGCCAGTCGACACCGTGTACAGGCCGCTGCCATCGAGATTGACCTCGACATCAATCGACGTTTCATTTGTCTTGCGGCTGATAGACCCGGTGCGCATGGCGGTCGCTATAGCCCTGTCTGAGGTTTTGGCAAGATTACAAAAGGCAAACTACCATCTTGATTTCGTGCTTGCCACGGTCCACCAAGCACCAATGAGCGAAGATCATGTCGACAGCCTGATTCCCTATGACGACGTGGTGCAAGAAGCACTACGGGCGGTGGTCGGCCGCGTGCTGGGCGATGTTGCCGTCAACGGCCTGCCCGGAGATCATCATTTCTATATCACTTTCAAGACGCAGGCTCCTGGGGTCGCCATTCCGCAGCACCTTCATGAGCGGTTTCCTGACGAGATGACCATCGTATTGCAGCATAAATACTGGGACTTGAAGGTTGAGGCTGAACATTTCGAAGTTGGCCTTTCATTCAGCCAAATTCCATCGCACTTGTTCATTCCCTATGCGGCCATCACTGCGTTCGTAGACCCAGCGGTCGATTTCGCGCTACAATTCCATGTTGATGCCCTGTCTGACGGTCCAGAGCCGCACGAAGTTGCAGGTAATGATGAGCCTTCGATCACTACCGAAGACGGTTCAAATGTCGTCAGTGTCGATTTCGGGCGGAAAAAGTGACGGGAGGTACCCGTCGCGAAACCGATAGTCTTGGGCCAATAAACGTTTCGGCTAGCGCTTACTGGGGGGCGCAGACCCAACGCAGCATTGAAAACTTTCCTTTTCCGTCCAGCGAACGGCTTCCGCTCGGAATCATCTACGGGCTGACGCATGTCAAGCGCGCGTCAGCATTAATTCACAAGGCATCCGGTGCGCTTTCAGCAGAAATTGCAGATGCCATAATCGCATCAGCCGACGCAATATTGGGTGGCAAGCATGACACCCAATTTCCCCTTGTCATCTGGCAAACGGGATCTGGCACACAATCCAACATGAACGTCAATGAAGTGATCGCTGGAATTGCCAACGAGGCCCTCGCAGGTACGCGTGGCGGAAACTTTCCCGTGCATCCAAATGACCATGTCAACAAGAGCCAGTCGTCGAATGACAGCTTTCCAACTGCCATTCATGTTGCAGTCGCTCAGGCTGTCCATAACGACCTTTTGCCTGCGCTCGTCCGCCTGACCGATATCTTGGCTGCAAAATCAGGCGAATGGTTCGACATTGTGAAGATCGGCCGGACGCATTTACAAGATGCGACCCCGCTCACCTTGGGCCAAGAGTTCTCAGGCTATGTTGCCCAACTTATCGCGAACCAAGCCCGGATTGAAGGAACAGTAAAGCACGATATCCAAAAACTGGCCCAAGGAGGCACAGCCGTAGGGACGGGTCTAAATGCACCTCGCGATTTCGACATTGCGATATCCAAAGAAATTTCAGAGCTCACAGGAATCCTGTTCGAACCCGCACGCAACAAGTTTGAAGCGTTGGCATCCAACGATGGCCTGGTGCAAATGTCGGGCGTCCTAAATACTCTCGCGGTCAGCTTGACAAAAATTGCTAATGACATCCGCCTGCTTGGCTCAGGACCGCGTTCGGGACTGGGCGAACTTATCCTGCCTGAAAATGAGCCTGGCAGCTCGATCATGCCAGGTAAGGTCAATCCAACACAATGCGAAATGCTCACGATGGTTGCAGCCCAAGTGATGGGCAACCACCAGGCTGTGACAGTCGGCGGAATGCAAGGTCATTTGGAATTGAACGTCTTCAAACCCATGATCGGCGCCAACGTGCTGCGCTCCATCGAACTGCTTTCGATAGGCATGACGAGCTTTGCTGAACGCTGTGTTTCGGGCCTGGAACCCAACCGCGTACGTATCGCCGATCTGCTCGACCGCTCATTAATGCTGGTAACGGCACTTGCGCCTATAATCGGCTATGACAATGCCTCAAAAATCGCCAAGCACGCACATGCGCATGGAACTACATTGCGTGCAGCCGCGTTGGACCTGCGGCTGGTTGACGAAAACACTTTTGATACCCATGTCAAAGCAGAGAACATGATTTAGGAGTCCACCGATGCTGAGGTCTATTGCAGGTGCCGTTGTCGGCGAAGTCATTGGGCGCAAGCGCGGTAACGGGCTATTAGGTGCCGGGATCGGACTTGTAGCCACGCGAATCGCCACCCGGTCGGTTCCAGGTCTTATCCTGGTTGGAGGCGCAATCGCTGCGAAGACGATTTATGACATGCGCAAGGAACGCGGCGTCAAGAAATGATCGGCGTGTCATTTTCCAGTTAGCCAATAACCTGTTCCTTCAGCTTGCCAGTCTTTGACAGCTTCGACGGGAGCAACAAGCATCAAGACGTTCAACGCCAAGTTGTCGCGTATCATGTAGCCAGTAAAAACTTCGAATAGCAGTGCCAGAGAAAGCGTGACCTTTCCCGGCAAACGCGATGCGAGAAAAAAGCCGAAAACCATCCAGGCCAGATCAGCCACCGAATTCACGATGCTGTCTCCAGCATAGCCATAAGAAATTGTGACTTCGCGATACCGGTCAATGATAATCGGAGAATTTTCAAGAATCTCCCATGCGCCTTCAACCAGAATAGCTCCACAAAAGGCGACGCCTAATGGCCATTTTTTGAGTAATACCCGTCCCATTCCAAAGAATATGAACCCATGAATTATGTGGCTTGGAGTGTACCAGTCGCTAATATGCTGGCTGTTCTGGGAAGATTGCACCACGCCGTGCCAAAGTTTCACCGTACCGCATTCGCAGATCGGCGGACGATCCATCACGAACAGGATGGCGATAAATGCAATTACCAGCAAGCCTGCCACGATAGAACTCAGCTTGCCGATGCGCAGGGACCAGTTCATGAAAAAGGCTTCTCCAAAGGACTTGACGCACCTGTCACCTTTCGCGCAGTAGCGGCTATGGCCGACCGTCACAATCAAAAGCACGAGTTAGAACGTCGCGGACTGTTGTTCGTGCTGTCATCACCATCAGGCGCGGGCAAGTCGACATTGTCGCGGATGCTACTCGATGCTGACGATGGAATCTCGCTTTCGGTTTCATACACCACACGCCTGCCTCGCCCCGGTGAAATTGATGGAACCCATTATTATTTCACTGACGTAGCAACCTTCAAGAAAATGGCAGCCGACGGCAAATTTCTCGAATGGGCCCATGTTTTCGGTCATCGATATGGCACGCCAAAGGGGCCCGTCGAAGCAGCTCTGGCCAATGGGTGCGACGTTTTGTTCGACATCGACTGGCAGGGTGCTCAGCAACTATATCAAGAGGCGGGGCCCGACGTCGTGCGCGTCTTCATCCTTCCACCCTCTATTGAGGAGCTGGAAAGACGCCTTCGCAGCCGCAACACTGACAGCGATGCGGTGATAGCGGATCGCATGGCGCGTGCAAAAGCAGAAATCGGGCATTGGGATGGATATGACTATGTGCTGATTAATGACAATGTGGAGACATGTTTTAAAAAGGTTTGCCAGATATTGACGGCTGAACGCATGAAGCGGCGGCGTCAGAAGGGTTTAATCGGATTTGTCCGCGACCTGACAGCAACCTAAGCTACACGCAGCAGCTCCAGAAAATGGACCGCTTGCATGAATTCTCTTTCGCGATCCGTACGGTTCTTGGTGGCAAAATAGTCTTCACCCCACAATTCTTCCTGCCAGATTTCATCCAGGCAAGATGCGGCCCACAATTCCTCTGCAGTTCCAGCGCGCTCCAATAGTGCCAATGTCGCAACCAGCGAACCGGAAAGATGAGCAATCTTTGCCATTGCTGCCAATTCATAGGTTCCCCTGGCATCTACCGCGGATTTCAATCGCGACAATGTTTCGGCTGGCTGTGATTGCGGCATGATGCCTTCCACAACGGTAAACTTGATATCGAACCGCAGCCGCGCCCAATCCAGCCAAGGGTCCCATATCTCTGCCTGGCGAGACGCGAGTGGCTGCCCAGGCTCGCAGCGATAACAAAACAGGTCAGTCTGACCATAGGCTGCGATCGCCTCCACAAAGACTTCGCGCTCTGGCCCGACCCGATCAATCGCAGCATTGGCAAAACCAGTCATCGGCATCGCTGCGGGATCAAGGGCTTCGCCCACGGATTCCCATTCGGCAACTATCGCATTGGCCAAACCCTTCGTGGGAGCTGTAAGTTCAGACCGCAACGGCGTTCTTACAGGCTTTCCATCCAACCGAAAAGTGTGACCGAATGACCCTTGCTGGGTTGAAACTTCTTTCCAAAACCTTCTCATTGGCTGTTCGGGCTCTTCCATGCTTTCGAAAGCATCAATGGAACGATAAGGAAATCGGCCATTCCTATAACGAAAAGCGCATATCCAGCAGCGACAGGCAAGTCGAAAAGGCCCCGGGCGATGACTGCAAGGCCGATTACCAGCATGACTGCGCCTGAAATTCGAATAAGGTTTATCACCAGAAATCGTTGCTGGGCCTTCGTCTCTTCGGCTGGCGTCATGCCATTTCTCCTAACAGATTTGTAAGCTCTTCCATGCTTTCGGCAATCGCGTCTGCGCCCGCCTCGCGAAGTTCGCTCACTGGATGGTACCCCCAGTTGACTCCAATCGTTTTGCACCCTGCAGCCCGACCCATGTGAATGTCATAAACTGTGTCACCTATGACGACGCCATTGCGGGCTTCAACACCGGCATCTGCTAATGCTTGATACACCATTGACGGATGTGGCTTTGACGGGTGGCGGTCGGCCGTCTGCAATGTGACGAACAATCCCTTTATCCCGTGGTGGTCAAGACAGCGTTCAAGGCCACGGTCTGACTTTCCTGTGGCAACACCAAGTAGCCAGCCGCAATCATCCAATGAGGCAAGCAACCCTGCCATTCCGTCGTAAAGTGGCTCATCAACGAGCCCGTTCTGGCGCAATGAAAAGAATGCAGCCTTGTACTTTTCTGCCAGGGCGCGGTGTAACTCGTCATCATTGTCTGGCAGGAGCTGCCGCATCGCCTCGACAAGGCTCAGCCCTACTATCCTGCGCGTCGATGAGCGCGGTGGCGCTTTGATGCCAGCTTCCTCAAAGGCATGCTCCATCGCGAGGCAGATATTTGCCTGGCTGTCGACGAGCGTGCCGTCGCAATCAAATATGGCAAGTCGGTTCATAGAGACAGGTTCCGCATGAGATCGGCCATTGCCTTGGCCCCAGCGCCCTCCGCGCCGTCTGCTGCTGCATTGCGGGCAATTTGGTTCTTGTTCTGCCCAAGCTTGAGAGTGCTGCGCCACGCCGTTATGGTCATTTCAAACCCTGAAATCCCGGAAAGAAGCTGATTAAAATAGCCGTTCGACATCTTGGCACGGGTCCAGACTGGCTTGGGCGCGAGTTTATTTTCCTGCTGGCAAGACAACGCGTCGATTTGGGAGATCAGCGCTTCCTCGTCCATTTTATGCACTCTCCCCTGCAATTCGAGAGCAACATAATTCCACGTCGGGACTTGGTCTTTTATCCCATACCAATCAGGGCTTATGTAGCAGTCTGGGCCGTTTACCACGAACAAAACCTCTTCCTCGTGCAGGTGCTTTGCCAGCGCATTTCCACGTGACATATGAAAGCCAATTCGGTCATCGTCGACAAAC
Source organism: Sphingorhabdus sp. (assembly GCA_049663505.1). GTDB lineage: Bacteria > Pseudomonadota > Alphaproteobacteria > Sphingomonadales > Sphingomonadaceae > Sphingorhabdus_B. The sequence continues at coordinate 328 of JBATDO010000315.1, read as the reverse complement.
ACAAATGGCAAATGCGCGACGCGAGGCCCCTCTGCTGTGGTCAAAAACAACATGCCAAAGCTAATTTCGCTAGCAAGACTTCGCATTGCGTCCTTGTCATTCCAACGAAAGGCACCATCGGGATGCATCAGGGTTTCTTTCTAGGCGCTGCCTTTTTCACGATCGGTTTACGCGCTGTTGTCGGCTTTTTTCCCAATGGCGCCTTGACACTCTTAATCGGTGCTCGCCGCTTATCCTTTGGCTTTTCCTCGACCGCGCCGCGCGAACGGCGCTCACCTTTACGTTCCTTGCGTGCCGATTTCGCGATATTGGCAGCAAGTCGCTTTTT
>JBATDO010000314.1:0-1532 GCA_049663505.1 Sphingorhabdus sp. | reverse complement strand
CCGTCGAAGACCTCACCGGTACCGGTGAGGTATCCCTTGGCGATGCATTGAACGATCTTCCCTCGCTTCGGTCAACTTTCAGCTCAGGCAACTCAAGCCGTTTCATAGGCACAGCCGGTCTCAGCCTGCTAGATCTTCGCGGCCTGGGAACAGATCGTACGCTGGTTCTCGTCAATGGGCGTCGCCACGTGACGTCAACCCCGGGTGATAATGGCTTCGACGTCAATACGATTCCGACTGACCTCGTCGAGCGCATCGATATCGTAACTGGCGGCAACTCGGCAATCTACGGCTCCGACGCTGTCGCCGGTGTCGTGAACTTCATCATGAAGCGTGATTATGACGGGATTGCTGCGCGTGCTCAAGGTGGCGTGTCTTCACGCGGTGATCGTGGCACATATTTCGCAAGCATTCTTGCAGGCCAGAACTTTGGCGAGGGCCGTGGTAACATTGCTGTCTCGGCCGAGTATACCCGCCAGCAACCACTCTATGTCCGCGACCGGGATTCACTGACAGGGGCCGCGAGCGGTCGCTGCCAGTTCCAGACGACCGACCCGCAGGGTACAGCTGGCGGTGAAGTTGGTTTCAGCGCAACTGATGGCATTCCTGACCAAACCTTTCAGTGCGGCATCAGAAATGGTGCGATATCTGATGGTGGTACAATAGGACGTGTTGGTACCGGCGCCTATCTTCGGTTCAACGATTCTGGACAACTCTATCTGGATACTGCGCCGCGCAATTTTGAAGGCGCAGGTTCTACAAATCTCCAAGGAGGCAATGGGTCTACCTTGCGCAATACCGGCAGCCTGCTTGCTGCTGTAGATCGCTATGCCTTCAACATACTCGCGCATTACGACGTGTCAGATGCATTCAAGCCATTCATCGAAGCCAAATATGTTCGCACAGACGTATCCGGTGAGGGGCAGCCAAGCTTCTTTGCAAGCGTTCCTGGCACTTTGGGCGGAGAACCATTCAGCTGTAACAACGGTTTCCTTGGTGCATCGAACCTCGCTACACTTCGCAGCTTTGGTCTATGCCCCGTGGGCGGAACCACTGTAGCCCAAACGACATTCCCAATGCAGCGTTTCAATATCGATTTTGGCGGACGTCGTTTTGAAGGCACGCGTGAAACATATCGCGCTGTTGCTGGCGTTGAAGGTTCGTTCAATGAAGATTGGAAGTACGAAGTTGCTTTGAACTACGGCCGTTTCGAAGCGAAGGGGTTCAACACCAACAACCTGATATTGTTCACGCAGGATGGCCTTGATTATGATGGTTTCAACCAAGCTGTCCAAGCTGTGTTGGCACCACCGACGTTCACTGGCACCAATTTTGTCTTGAATAGTGCCGGGCAGCGCGTGATTTGCGCAATGAACGCGGTAACAAACGTAAACCAGTCTTGCGTGCCGATTAACGTTTTCGGACAGGGCAATGCCGATCCGCGCGCTCTGGACTTCGTTAACACTCAAGGTCGGACTGACGAATTTGCTAGCCAGTTTGTAGCATCCGCTTTTGTTGGCGGTGACCTGTCG
>JBATDO010000313.1:0-3435 GCA_049663505.1 Sphingorhabdus sp. | reverse complement strand
CGATGAGAAGCGTCGCGTACATCAAATAGCCCTCGATCTCGACAATTTGCGTAACGCGAGCAAAGACCTGCAGTGGGACGAAAATTGCGAGCAACAGCACCACCAAAGGCAATGACGCAGGCTTGGTAAATGGACGAGCCTCGTGCCACTGGCGCAGAAGCAACCACAAACCTGTTACGAGTACGATGGGGCCATGTGCGCCCTCTTCGCCAGTCCATGATTGCTCAATCACAAATTTCATGGTCGGCACACAAAAGGCGACAAGCCCAAGGATCAAAATGATCGAGTGCCAAGTCCATCCAGCAAAGAAGCCGCCAGCGTTTTTATCGTTTTCGGTAGGCGCGGCCGAATGGGCCAAATTGTTGTTCAATGAAACCTCGCAAAATACATGTAACCTGATAGAGCACAGGTCCAACCAGTTGCCAATGATTGATCTATGTCCATTGCTATTTATGTCTCGTATATGAACATTTCGTATCTTGTGGCTTCATTTCCAAAACGACACTTGCTCACTTCGGAAGATATCTAGAAAGCTAGCCACTTCGCTATGGAAGACGATATTCAGATGAGTAAGAATGCTAAGGTTAAAATTACCCTGGTGGTTTTAGCACTCATCATTACGTGTGGAGCATCGATTGGTGCCTGGTATTTGAAGGATATTTACTGGCCCGAAAAAGCGGAAGTGGCAACGGGGCAGATCGGGAGGCCAGTACCCCCAGTGCCCGAATTACAGTTGTACAAGCCACTTCTGCCCGAACAGGCAATGTTGGAAAATGAACAACTGCCTTTCTCGACGGCCCCGATAGAGCGCGCACTCCCATTGGTCTTGCCATCCGGCCAATTGCTTCCAATTGGTAGGCGCAACGCGATCGATTGCCTTACCTCAGCCATATATTATGAGGCAGGCAATGAAACAGGCCAAGGGCAGAAGGCTGTCGCGCAAGTGATCCTCAACAGAGTGCGACACCCGGCATTTCCAAATTCCATTTGCGGGGTAGTCTATCAAGGCTCTGAACGGAGCACTGGATGCCAGTTTACCTTCACATGCGATGGGAGCCTCTCCCGGCGCCCTGCTCGAGATCGCTGGGAAAATGCACGCCTCGTTGCAATCGGTGCTATTTCCGGAGCTGTTGAGCCTTCCGTTGGAATGGCCACCCATTATCACGCAAACTATGTGCTGCCATATTGGGCCCCATCGCTCGACAAGATTTCTCAAATCGGGTCTCACATATTTTATCGCTGGAAAGGTTCCTGGGGAAAACGAAGAGCCTTTTTGCAAATGGTAGCGCTCGAAGAGGAAGAAGCCTCGGCAGCTCTTCCTGAACAACCCCTGGGCGAGCTGGGTGTAGGATTGGATTTATCCGCGCCACCCCAAGAATTGCCTTCGCGCATAATTGCAGATGACGTGCAGCTGGTTCAGCCATCGCCACAAATAACGAGCCCCGGCGAACCAAAAATCCTTGCAGATCAAACACGCTCGGCGTTGACGGCTGATGAACAAAAGTCCACGCTGAAAGTTAACTAATATTCACAGCGGGGCAGAACATGAGCATTCAAGATAATCGGAATACGGACATGCTTCCGATACCTTATTTCGCGTTGGCGCTGGGCATGGTGGGATTGTTATTTGCAGCCATTGGAGCGTGGTTTTACACCGGATTGAACAATCGGCTTGGCGAGTGGCAATTCTCGACATTTGGAATTTATCTTAATGTCACAACCGTCCTTATATTCGTCGCATTGATTGCGTTACTGTGGCGCATTGGGCGCGCGATCACAAAGCGCGACCATTCCGAAGAAAATGAAAGAGAAAGCTTGCGCAAAAGCCTCTCTTTCATGACGATTTCGCAAAAGATAGTAAACTGGCTTGGAATCGCACTCTTTATTTCCGCGTTAATTACCTTCGGTTACCTTTTGCTGCTGCCGTCCGAAGATCAGAAAATTCGGCAAGTGACGGTGGCAGAAGCGGCAAATGGCGCTGAAGGCCCAGTGGAGCTGCGAGCTGTTAGTGCCACGGGTCCGACATCGCGCTTCAGGCAAGGCTTCCTTTTCTGGCAGAGAACCTATTATTTCATGCCCATCGCAAGCAGGCGAAGAGCCGATAATTCAGCTGAGGCCACGCTTTTCATAGAAGTGCCGGCAAGGCTTGCCCAGTCGAGTTCAGCGATTTCAACAAAGGGATTGTTACGGCGCGATGCGTTGCCCGATGAAGTGGCAACAATGTATCGCAACGCCAAATTTCCGGTCGCACAAAGTGCCCGGATAATTTTTGACAATGAACAAAGTAGCGACTGGCCTGCACGCGTCCTTCTGTATGATCTTTTGTTACTCGGGGTGATGAGCTTCGCTTTTGGCTGGGCACTTAAAAGAAGACGGATGAGGCTCGAAAAGGAGTTGTCTCAAAGCTAACCAAATTTTTATGACTCGTCCCTATCAGGGCGAGTATGATTGATCGTGCTGCAATCCTTACCAGCCCCATTGTCTTGTTGTTTGCCTCTGTGCAAACCGCAAGCAATTTCTCGCCTATCGGCATTGCAGAAAACGAGGTTGCTTATTTTGCAAGCGATGTATCTGTGGTCAGCACCCAGCCGGCTTCAACGCAAGTATCAGTCAACCGTGCACGAGATGGCCTGTTCCACATTACGGCCCTTATAAACGGACATCCGGTAGACATGGCGATTGACACGGGTGCCACGAGAACCATACTTGCAAAAGCGGATGCAGCAAAAATCGGCTTAACTTCGCTAAGCGGCAGTTACAGCAACATGGAGACCTTGAACGGGCGCGTTCGTCTGGCTCGGACGAACCTCCAAAAGCTGACAATAGGCAACCGCGAGCTGACCAATCTGGAAGTGGTTCTCGGCCCACATAATCTCAGGCAATCAGTAATTGGTCTCGACGCAATCGGTCGTAGTGGCCCTATACTGATTGAGTCCGAGCGACTGACGCTTCTCGCCGAAGCGCCGCAGCACTGAAGAACAGACCCACAAGGAACAATAACCAGACACCAGGCTCAGGTATTGCGGCTGCTACCGGGGGAACAACCGGCACTTCCGGTTCTGGCGTGCCTTCTGTTGGATCTGTTGGATCCAAAAGGCTAACGGTCGTTATTGGGGATCCACCACCGCCTCCAATGCCCGGACCAAAACCACCGCCTCCAGCTCCTCCGCTACCTGCTCCAGCACCTCCGCCGCCAGTACCGCCGCCTGGAGGACTGTCCGCCAAGGCAAGTTGATTGCCGGTGATCGGATTTGCACCGCTTGTTGCCTGGTTGGCTTGTTCTAAACCAGAAGGTGCGCTTCCTTCAGGTGATGAGGTCAAGGGTTGCCCTGACGCAAGCGGAGCAATACTGCGCCGACGCGATCCAGGCGTACCGGTAGCTTGACGAACCAAATCTGGTAAGAATCTAAGGCCACTAGGCGCAACCAGAGAGAC
>JBATDO010000312.1:0-14414 GCA_049663505.1 Sphingorhabdus sp. | reverse complement strand
CGCGTGCGCATGACAAGGCTGCGTCAGACAATCGCCAAGCGGCTCAAAACTGCCCAGGAAACGGCAGCGTTGCTCACGACATTTAACGATGTCGACATGTCGGCGGTGATGGAAGCACGGGCTACCTACAAGGACCTGTTTGAAAAGAAGCACGGAGTACGCCTGGGCTTCATGGGTTTCTTTACAAAAGCGGTTGCCCTTGCCACGCGAGACGTTCCCACGGTCAACGCGCAAATCGACGGCGACGAAATTGTATATCACAATTATCTGGACGTATCGGTGGCGGTGAGCGCGCCCAACGGGCTGGTCGTGCCAGTGGTGCGCAATGCCGACGCCATGAGCTTTGCGGAAATTGAAAAAGCCATTGGCGATTTTGGCGCAAAGGCCAAGGCCGGCACACTGACCATGGATGACATGTCAGGAGGCACATTTACGATCTCGAATGGCGGCGTTTTTGGCAGCCTCATGTCGACCCCTATAATCAACCCGCCCCAGTCCGCAGTCCTCGGCCTTCACCGCATCGAGGATCGCGCCGTTGTACGCGATGGGCAGGTGGTAGTGCGCCCGATGATGTACATAGCCCTCAGTTATGACCACAGGCTGATCGACGGCCGCGAGGCAGTGACATTTCTGAAAATCGTCAAGGACGCGATTGAAGATCCGACCCGGTTGCTGATCGACCTATAAGGAGCGATGGAAATGGCAGAACAAGATTACGACCTGATCATCATCGGTGCAGGTCCCGGTGGCTATGTTGCTGCAATACGTGCAGCACAGCTTGGACTGAAAACTGCCTGCGTCGAGAGCCGCGAAACCCTTGGTGGGACGTGCCTGAATGTTGGCTGCATCCCGTCAAAGGCACTTTTGCATGCATCTGAACTCTACCACGAGGCACATTCAGGTGCGCTTGGAAAATTCGGCATCGATTTCAAAGGCGTCTCGCTGAACCTCGACCAGATGCAAGGCGAGAAAAGCAAGGCTGTTGCCGAGTTGACCGGTGGGATTGAGTTTCTGTTCAAGAAGAACAAGGTGGATTGGCTCAAGGGCGAGGCCGCCTTCACTTCTGCAAACAGCATTGAAATCGCAGGCAAGGCTTATAGCGCAAAGAACATCATGATCGCGACGGGATCATCGGTCACTCCACTGCCGGGCGTAGAAATTGATCAAAAGGTCATCGTCGATTCTACAGGGGCATTGGCTCTGCCGACCGTTCCCAAGCATTTGGTTGTCATTGGTGGAGGCGTTATTGGCCTTGAACTCGGCAGTGTCTGGCTACGCCTGGGTGCCGAAGTCACCGTCGTCGAATATCTCGATCAGATCCTTCCCGGCATGGACGGCGAAGTTCGCAAGGAAGCAGCAAGGATCTTCAAGAAGCAGGGTTTCAACATCCGTACAGGAACCAAGGTCACGGGTGCAACCGTCAAGGGAGGCCAGGCCACTCTCACCGTCGAACCATCAGCAGGTGGCCCTGCTGAGACCATCGAGGCCGATTGCGTCCTCGTCGCCATCGGCCGCCGTCCAAACACGCAAGGGCTTGCGCTGGACAAGGCCGGTCTTGCAACCAATGCTCGCGGTCAAATCGAGATCGGGCATGACTTTCAGACGAGTGTTGCCGGTATCTATGCAGTCGGAGATGTTTGCCCCGGTCCGATGCTGGCTCACAAGGCCGAAGACGAAGGGATTGCCGCAGCCGAATTCGTGGCTGGCCTGACTGGTATCGTCAACCATGACGTCATACCGGCCGTGGTATATACGTATCCGGAAATTGCCAGCGTGGGGCTGACCGAAGAAGAGGCAAAATCTCGCGGTGAGGTCAAGATTGGAAAATTTCCGATGATGGCCAACAGCCGTGCCAAGACCAACCGCGATACTGACGGATTTGTAAAGGTCGTAGCCGATGCAAAGACAGACCGTGTCCTTGGTGTGCACATCATCGCTTCTATTGCAGGCAGCATGATCGCTGAAGCTGCAACTGCGATGGAATTCGGTGCGACCTCTGAAGACATCGCCTACACATGTCACGCTCACCCGACACATGCCGAGGCACTGAAGGAGGCCGCGATGGCTGTGACCGGCAAGCCGATCCACATGTAATGACGCTAAAAAGCTGATGTTGGTCGACGAGGCCATGCAACTGGCACCAGCGCTCATTGCCTGGCTTGACCTCTTTGGGATTGCCGTCTTTGCAGCTTCTGGAGCACTCGCGGCTGCCCAACGGGGCCAAACGCTCGTGACATTTTCATTCTTTGCACTGATTACCGGCGTTGGCGGTGGCACGGTGCGCGACCTGCTCATCGGCGCGCCAGTCTTTTGGGTGCACGACTGGCGCTTCCCGGCGACCTGCCTTGTCACCGCAGGACTTGTCTGGGTGACACCGACCGGTTTTTGGAGACCTCGCGCGCTTGATTGGTTCGATGCCGTGGGGATCGCGATTTATGCGGTTTTTGGCGCGTGGAAGTCACTGACGCTCGGCATATCATTGCTGCCAGCGATGATGATGGGCGTTATCACGGCCTGTGTCGGCGGAATCATACGCGATGTTCTTGCCGGCGAGCCCTCGATCCTGCTGAAACCGGAAATCTACGTGACTGCAGCGGCCCTCGCGGCGGGCCTGTTCGTGTCCTTGACATGGGCGGGTCTTCCGGTTTTGCCTGCCGCCATCTTGAGCGCTGGTGCAGGCTTTGGTCTTCGCGCCATGGCGATACTCAAGGGTTGGGCGATCCCGGGATACCGCGAAAATCAGCGATAAAGTCGCGGAAACAAGCGCTTTAAATTCGCGACCTTTGGCCGGTCCCATGCCATGATATATGGATGCGCAGGGTTCTTCGCCATGAAGTCCTGGTGGTAGGTCTCTGCCGGAAAGAAGCTATAAACCTCAATCCTCGTGACTATTGGCCGCGCCCAATAGCGCGCCTTGTCGAGTTGCGCGATATAGGCGATCGCCGCCTTGCGCTGTGCAGGGTTTGCAGGGAATATGGCGGTGCGATATTGCGAACCGCTGTCCGGCCCCTGGCGGTTGAGCTGGGTCGGATCATGCGTAACCGAAAAGAAGACGTGCAGGAGGTCGTTGTAACTGATCAGGGCCGGGTCATAGCTGATCCGGACAGATTCAGCATGGCGAGTGTGACCTGCGCTAACGCTGTCATAGTCCGCGCTGTCCTTGGTTCCCCCTGAATAGCCGGACTGAACGCGGCTCACGCCTTTTACATGCTCAAATACGCCTTCGATTCCCCAAAAGCATCCGCCAGCAAATACAGCAGTCTGCATTGTATCAGGTTCTGCGACAGCTATGGCAGGTCCGGCGATACGCAAACCTTCTGCAGCTTCGGCACTGCCGATCATGGCCGACTGTCCGGTTCCACATGCCGCCGTCAGGGCTAGGGCTGCTGCAACAGGCAACATCCGCTTGGCAAGTCTAGTTATTGAGGCTCGCGATTTCATGAACAGGTGCTCCGACCGTGATCGCACGCGCTTGCTCAACCTGGCCGATATCGGCGCTGGCAGGCTTGACCACCGCAAGACCTGCCACCCCGAGGGCAAAACCGCCCGCAAGGCTGAGGAAAAGCTCTGATCGCACGAAATCGAATATCCGGTCCATTTAGATTCTCTTTGATTGCAGCCTATTCGCCAGGCACAGCAGATACGTTACAGTGCCTGAAAAGGTTTCAAGCAGCTTGCCGGTTAAGTAGGACTTAACACGACGTTGTTTCAGGTTAATCTGCGATCAAGTGAGCGCAGCGCACGCCGACTGGATGCGCGTACATGCTTCCTTGAGCAACTCGGTTGACGTGGCGTAGGAAATGCGAAAACCCGGCGACAATCCGAACGCACCGCCATGAACAGCTGCGACCCGGTATTCATCGAGGAAATAATCAATGAGATCGGCATCGGTTTCGATCTTTTTACCCTTTGGTGTTGTTTTTCCCATGACACCGGTTGCGTCGGGATAAACATAAAAGGCGCCCTCTGGAGTAGGGCAGCACAGCCCTGGTGCGTCATTAAGCATTGCGACCACTAGATCGCGACGTTCCTTGAACGCGGCGTTGCGTTCGCGCAGAAAATCCTGTGGTCCATTAAGTGCTGCAAGAACGGCGTACTGGCTGATGGAACAAGGGTTGCTGGTCGACTGCGATTGCAAGTCAGCCATTGCCTTGATGAGCCATTCGGGACCTCCGGCATACCCAATCCGCCAGCCCGTCATCGCATAGGCTTTCGATGCACCGTTCATCGTGAGCGTGCGATCGTAAAGATCAGGGCACACTTGCAGCATCGTTGCAAAAGGCGCCTGCGCATACCAGATATGCTCGTACATATCGTCGGTTAGCAACATTACGTGGCTGTGCTTGAGCAAGACTTGACCGAGCGCCTCGAGTTCAATCGCGCTATAGGCAGCGCCTGTCGGATTGGAAGGAGAATTCAGTATCAGCCAGCGCGTCTTGGGCGTGATCGCGGCATCAAGCTGTTCTGGCGTGATCTTGTAGTTCTGTGCAGCGGTTGCCATGACGAACACCGGAGTGCCGCCGGCAAATTGAACGATGTCCGGGTAGCTCACCCAATAAGGTGCAGGAATAATGACCTCATCGCCTTGATCCACCGTTGCAACCAGGGCGTTGAACAAGGTGTGCTTGCCGCCGGCATTGACAGTGATCTGCTTGGGTCCATATTCAAGACCATTGTCACGCTTGAACTTGGCAGCGATTGCAGCCTTGAGCGGCGCGATCCCGTCAACTGCAGTATATTTGGTCTTTCCGGTTCGGATGGCCTCGATTGCGGCATCCTTTACGAAATCAGGTGTGTCAAAATCGGGCTCTCCCGCAGACAGGCCAATTACATCAATGCCTTGCGCCTTCAGGTCGATGACACGACCCGACATGGCGAGCGTGGCGGAAGGGGCGATCCGGCCCAAGGCGGCTGACAGGCGATCGATCATGGTGCTGCTTTCGTGAAATCTTGAACGCAAATTGCGTGGCTGCCCCTAATGCCTCGTCAAAAGTTACGCAACCCATTTGGCGGCGATTAGGCCGCGCAGGCTGTTTCCGACAAAGAAACCTTGGCTGAGATCTTCGATCACGAGGTCCGCTTCAACAGCCTTGCCACTTTGGATCAATTCGTGCCGGAGCACCGAGGGCAACAACCCTGCATCAATTCGCGGTGTCATCAGAATATTGTCGCGCTCCACGAAAACCGCGGTGAATGTTCCTTCAGTCAACAGCCCATCAGGGCGAACAAGGACCACTTCGTCGCAATCGGGTCTCGCTGTTCGGGCTGCATCGTAAAATGCCCGGTCGGTCGTCTTGTGTTTCAACCTGAAGTCGCTGGCAGAAACCGGGAGGGGAGCGACACCGACATTCCAGCTGGCTCGATGGGAAGGCATGGGCCGTATCTCGATTGCAACCGCACCGCTCCTGGAGAGCAGCAACCGGATTTTCATGGCCTCCTCGAGGCGGAAGGTTGCGGCATGAAGCTGGTTGCGCGCTGCATGCCTGTCAAACTCGAAGTCAAATATGCGTGCGCTGTGCTTCATCCGCTCGAGATGCAACTCCAGGCGCGCAATCCCGGTTGCAGGTTCGAACCGCATCGTCTCGATAAGGTCAAAGCCGTACCCGCCCACTTTTGCAAAATCCCCCTTGGCCAGGCACTCGGCCCATTCGGCGCCTTCGTCTGAATCTGCAACGATTCCCGATCCAAGGCCCAATGAAACCTGCTTCGTTGCTTCGCACAAGGTAAAAGTGCGGATCGCCACGTTAAATGCGGAATCCCCGTTCGAATCTATCCGGCCTATCGAACCACAATATATGCCGCGCCGGGTCTGTTCGATCGCATCGATGATCTGCATCGCCCGGATTTTCGGGGCTCCGGTGATCGAGCCGCATGGATATAATGCCGTTATGACGTCGATTGCATCACGGTCAGCCGGCAAAAGTCCGGTCACGGTCGAAGTCATCTGGTGAACGGTCGGATAGCTCTCGACGTGGAAGAGTTCCGGCACGGCCACCGATCCCGGCTCGCACACGCGTGACAGGTCGTTGCGCAACAGGTCCACGATCATCAGATTTTCGGCGCGCTGTTTGGGGTCGCTGCGAAGATGTTCTGCAGCAACGCGGTCATCGGCTGGATCTGTGCACCGCTTGGCGGTACCTTTCATCGGCCGTGTCGTGACCCGGTTGGCCTTCAATGCGAAAAACAGTTCGGGTGAAAAGGAGAGATAATGACGTTCGCCTGTCCATATCACACCACCATATCCGGCGGCGGCTCGCATTCTAAGGGCGGCATAGAGTGCAAGGGGATCACCTCCATATTGTGCCGAGAGTGGAAATGTAAGGTTGGCCTGGTAGATGTCGCCTGCCGAAATATACTCCTGTATCGCTGCAAATGATCGCGCATATTCGGCGCGTGTGATTCCAGGTCGAAGTTCGGATAGCCATGCACCATCGGGGTCAGGAAGCAGTGACTGCATGGCGTCTGCGTCAAATTCCTGATATTTCTTGAATAGCCCGAACCAAGCAAAAATTCCGTTAGGTGGCTGGGAAAGATGCGGAAGCATAGCAGCACCGGCATCATAGCCGAGGAAGCCAGCGGCATGCAGGCCGAGCCTTTGTGCGCTCGCAAGCTCTGCCATGAGCGGAGCCACCTCGCCAGGTGTTTTTGCAACCAGCATGTCAACGGGTTGCACATATAGGCGCGCAGGTGACGCGTTCATTGTCCGCGCGTCATCAAGAAGAACAAATGGGCTATCGGTGAGTATCATTGACTACATCTATAGCCGAAAATCTGAGTGGGTGAAGCGCATCGCCCTTTTGATGTCGTTTCCGGCATTCATTTCACGCTCGGACCTTCAATCAGTCGCCCGGTCGGCGACGAGCGTTGGGTCAATGACCAGTGCGTGTGCAGCGATCATCAGGCGCTCCGCAGGGGTTACGGCATTATGGCCATGTGAACACCATCAAGCACGCCGACCGCGTGCTTGATGGGCATTGGCGGATGGGATGCCATGCACAGCGAAATGGACGCCGAGTTCGCCAAACAGGAAGCAAAGGCAAAGGCTGGGTCGTCGATCAAGGCCAAGCAGTCAGCGAAGCCGCCCCGCCTCAAATGCTAGCGCAACCGCGGGTTACGAAATAAAGCAACTGGCCCAGAAGCGCCGAAACTGTGCCGGTGCATTCAACCCACCTTCTGCGAAATTGCCAATGCACCGCTGGTGCCCTGAATCGGCAGGTGTCTTACTCTGCCCTGTCCCAATAACAATAATTGCGCAATTTTGGTTATTGCGCTATATTGTGCAGGATAACCCGTTTTGGAAGTCTGCCATGAATGTCTCGCTGGGTGAACGCTGGGAAGGCTTTGTTGATACCGTGCTCAAGGCTGGCCGCTATGGTTCTGCCAGCGAAGTCGTGCGCGAAGGTTTGCGCCTGGTCGAAGAGCGCGAGGTCAAGCTTGCAGCGCTACGCGAGACACTGAACGCCTCCATTGCAAGCGGTGGCAAACATAGCGATGCCGACGTAGGCGTGCATATCGATAACGCCCTTGACGGGTGGGAACATTCACCAAAAACGCGCTAATGCGCCAACTACACTATACCAACGACGCGAACCGCAATCTGGTAGAAATTGCGGTCTATATCGCGACCGAAAGCAGCAGCCGCGACGTTGCCGTGTACTTCACAGAGCGGCTCCGCGAGAAGTGCTGCCAACTCGCGGCATTGCCAGCCACGCTCGGCACTGCGCGGCCCGAACTGCGCGCGGACATTCGCAGCACCCCATGCCAAGGCTATGTGATTTTCTTCCGCTATCGCGCCGATGAAGCGCTGGAGATCATCAATATTCTGCATGGCAGTCGCGACATCGACAGCTATTTCGACGAGAATTGACCGGGCTATTGCCGACTTCGCGAGCGCATGGCGCGCCACATACGCCGAAGCCAGCGGCACAAAGCCAAATATGATATGAACCGCGCCGTCAACTGCGTTGATACGGAAACGATACTGGCGATTAGATTCAGCCTGAAAAACTTCATGGATTCCTCCCCTTCCAGCGCAGGAGCCGTGGTGCATTTACGACGATGTGAAAGTCATGTTGGCAGCATCCCCCATCGAAGGCGCGGAAGAATGGGTTATCCAAGATTATGAGGGCTTTGGCGATATCCACATTGAGGAATATGCAGGCTTTGACCAAGTGAGCGCGCTTTCCAGCGTCATTGCCCATTTGGAAATCTGCAGAATCACACCTGAAGGTGCAACGCTGCCCATCACCAGCACAGGCTACCGTTCACAATTCCACGAGTGCGGCACCGCTGAGGCTCACGGCGGCGATGTAGTGGCGCAGGTAACGGCTTGGCTGAACGAGGAAGCGACCAAGCCCGAATGGCACGCGCACCTTGCGCGCACCCAGCAGGGCGAATTGTTTTAACGCGAGCGCCGGGAATCTGAGCGTTTCGCGACGGCGTGAAACACAGGCTCATCCTCAAATTATTCTGAACAGTTCCTACACAGGCAAAACAAGAGATTTTTCATGTTAATTTTCAAATCTTTGTTGGTATCCAAAGATTTTGGAGCGGGCGAAGGGAATCGAACCCTCGTCACTTGCTTGGGAAGCAAAAGCTCTACCATTGAGCTACGCCCGCGAATGTCCGATGTGCCAATAAAGCGCATGGGCAATAATGGCTAGACCTTTAAACGTTCGGCATGCCATTCGAGATGTTCTGCCATGAATGTCGAGATGAAATAATAGCTATGGTCATAGCCAGGCTGCATCCGGATAGTAGCCATCTGCCCCGTAGCGGCACAAGCCTCCACCAATAGATGCGTTTTCAGCTGTTCTGCCAGAAAATTATCCGCTTCGCCCTGATCCACCAGAATGTCGGGCAAGCGTGCCCCCGATGCAATCAACGCGCACGCGTCATATTCGGACCATAGCGTTTCGTCGTTCCCGAGATACCCTCCAAGGGCCTTTTGGCCCCATGGACAGTTCACTGGAGACACAATTGGTGCAAAGGCAGATGTGGATTTGAACCGATCTGGATTGCGCAGGCTGATAGTCAGCGCACCGTGCCCCCCCATCGAATGCCCCATGATCCCCTGGCGGCCCATGTCGACCGGAAAATGAGCAGAAACAATGGCGGGCAGCTCGTCTTCGATATAACCGCGCATCTGGTAATGTTGTGCAAAAGGTTCCTGGAGCGCATTCACGTAGAAGCCTGCACCCAGTCCAAAGTCATATGCCTTTTCCGGATCATCGGAAACCTCCTCGCCGCGCGGACTGGTGTCGGGGGCAACAAAGATCAGGCCCAGTTCAGAGCACGCCTTTCGAAATTCGCCCTTGTCGGTGACATTGGCATGGGTGCAGGTGAGGCCAGACAGATACCAGACGACCGGCATCTTTGTACCTTGTTCATGTGGGGGAACGAATACCGAAAAGGTCATGTTCGTTCCGGTTGCTGCAGAATGGTGACCATAGACGCCTTGTGTCCCTCCAAAGGCCTTGTTGGTCGAGATGGTTTCGAGGGTCATATCTGTTCCAATGTCGGGATAGCGGTGATTAATGGCGCATGTTGCCAGTGCGATAACGCCCGAACAAGGTCGATTGGTGCAAGACCGAGCGTGGCATCATTGCGCAGCGGGTGGCAGTTTATCGTATCGGCATGCATCAGGTTCTCGTCGAGCACGAACTTGACCTGGTTTGCCCAGTCGTTGATTGCGGCGAGTGCTGTGACCGAACCCGGAGTGATCCCCAACAATCGCTGCATGTCCTCGGCCTTCGCAAAACTCACCCTCCCGCAGCCGATAGCCAGGGGCAGTGCTTTGAGGTTCACACGCGTTCTATCAGGTACAGTGACTAAGTAGAACAGCCCATCCTTGTCCTTCAGGAACAGGTTCTTTGTGTGGGCGCCCGTGATATGGCCTGTGTGGCCAAGGCTTTCTTCTACCGTGAAAACGGGAGGATGTTCGAAGACTTGATAGGCAATGCCGAGCGCGGCCAGGTCAGAATATAGCCGCGCTTCGGCACCGTCCATCAACCTAGTCCGGCAGCTGGCAAAAGGCGCACAGCTTGTTGCCATCAGGATCGCGCAAATACGCACCGTAGCTTTTGCCTGGGCCTCCAGGGCGCAGGCCAGGTGCTCCTGCACATGAACCGCCACTGGCAAGACCAGCCGCATGCCATGCATCAACGCCCTCCTTGTCACGGGCGGCAAGGCCCACGGTGCCGCCGTTGGCATAGGTAACTGACTCGCCGTTTTCAGGCTTCCCGATACCAAGGGCACCCGATGCGAAATTGCCGTAAAAGTGGCGTGCTGCGCCTTCCGGCATGGCAGATGGCTGATGGCCGAGCGCGGTCATCGTCGCATCATAGAAGCCGCGCGCGCGTTCGGTATCGCTCGCCCCGAGCATGATGTGGGTAAACATGTTCATTCTCCCAAAGCCTTTTAAGCAGGCATCCTGCGGAGCGCGCAAAGCTTGTTGCCTGCTGGATCACGCAAATAGGCAAGATAAAGGCTCATGCCGCCGCCTGAGCGAACACCTGGAGGATCTTCGATGGCGGTACCACCGTTGGCAATCCCTGCGGCGTGCCATGCATCTGCCTGCTCGGACGTGTCCATTGCGAACCCGACCGTGCAACCATTGCCATGCGAGGCTGGCTGGCCATCAATGGGTTTTGTTACCAGGAACAGCGAGCCATTATGCATGTAAATGATACGCCCCTTGTCATCTATATGGCCAGGCTTGCCGCCCATGGCCGCAAAAGTAGCGTCATAGAATTTCTTCGATTCGTCGATATCATTCGCACCGACCATCATGTGGCTATACATCGCTCCGTCTCCTATTGGGTTGCAATTCGATACTTGTTATCGCTTTGTGTGGCGACGTCAATAGACGACAACCGACCTTATGCTTTCGCCTGCGTGCATGAGTTCAAAACCCTTGTTGATTTCTTCAAGGCTGAGCAAATGGGTGATCATCGGATCGATCTCGATCTTGCCGTTCATGTACCAGTCAACGATCTTGGGCACGTCAGTGCGACCCTTTGCGCCGCCAAAAGCAGTGCCTCGCCAGTTGCGGCCGGTCACCAGCTGGAATGGGCGAGTGCATATTTCCTTGCCAGCCTCGGCTACCCCAATGATGATAGAGGTACCCCAACCGCGGTGGCACGCTTCGAGAGCCTGGCGCATGACGGTCGTATTGCCGGTACAGTCAAACGTATATTCGGCTCCACCATCTGTCAGTGCCACGAGGTGCTGGACTATGTCGCCGTCGATCTTGGTGGGGTTGACGAAATGCGTCATTCCGAACTTCTTGCCCCATTCCTCGCGAGCCGGATTGATATCGACGCCGACGATCATGTTGGCGCCTGCCATCCTGGCACCTTGCAGCACATTGAGGCCGATGCCCCCGAGGCCGAAGATGATCACGTTATCGCCAGGCTGCACTTTCGCCGTGTTGACCACGGCACCCACACCCGTTGTAACGCCACAGCCAACATAGCATGCGCTATTGAATGGCGCGTCATCCCGGATCTTGGCAACGGCGATTTCCGGCAGCACGGTGAAGTTCGAAAACGTCGAACATCCCATGTAATGATAGATTGTTTGCCCCTTGTACGAAAAGCGGGACGTACCGTCGGGCATTAAACCCTTGCCTTGTGTCGCACGGATCGCTGTGCACAGGTTGGTCTTGCCGGAAAGGCAGCTTTTGCATTGCCGGCATTCGGGCGTGTAGAGCGGGATCACATGGTCACCGGGTTTTACAGAAGTCACCCCGGCACCGACTTCGCGGACAATTCCTGCACCTTCATGGCCGAGGATGCTCGGGAATATCCCTTCGCTGTCGAGGCCGTCCAATGTGTAAGCATCGGTGTGGCAAATTCCCGTTGCCATGATCTCGATGAGTACTTCACCGGCCTTGGGACCTTCCAGGTCAAGCTCGACGATTTCTAGTGGCTTTTTCGCTTCAAAGGCTACAGCAGCGCGGGTCTTCATCAGATTGTCTCCAAGGGTTCGTGGCAAGGCTTTGACCATCCACCTTGCAATTGTGCAACCCTAAATTCCGGCGTACCAGTCGTAATCATGGGCATCTTCCCAGTAGCCGCCTTTCCCCTTGTAGAATTTTGCCAGATCATCGGTTGCCTCGACCCGCATCACATATTTTGCCTGCTTGTATCCCAATTGACGTTCAACCCTCAACCGCAGCGGCGCACCATGTCTGACCGGCAAGACGCTCCCATTCATGCTCCAGGCAAGTATCGTTTGCGGATGAAAGGCATCGACGAGGTCAATAGATTCATAAAATGGATCATCGCCAAAACTATCAGCGCAGTGAAAAACGATAAAGCGCGCCCTGGTCGATAATCCGGCATGCTTCAGCAAGAGACCCAGAGGTGTACCCCGCCACTTGCCAATCGCGCTCCAGCCCTCGACACAATCATGACGGGTAATCTGTTCGCGCGACGGCATGGCCATGAGCTGTTTAAGGTGCAGGTCCACTGGACGATGGACTAATCCGTCAATCCGCAATCGCCAGCGCAGAAAATTATCAGCGACGTGAGAATCATAGTCGGCTGTCGCCCCGCTGATCGACCCATTGGCCTTGAAAGTGGGCGAGATATCGCCTTCAGAGAATTCCGGTGCGAGTGCCGAACGATCCATGAGCAAGCGATGCGCCGCCTTGTTCAGATACTCTCCGCTGCGCAACCCAGAGCGAAAGGCTGCATTCTCGTTGAGCATATCGCAACCGGAGACAAGCAGTCCGCCAGTGCCAAGTGCGGCAGCTGTCAGGAATTTGCGGCGTGCCATGATGAGCTTTGGCTTGGTCATGGCATCTTTCCTGCTTTTGGATGTGGCATTTCCTTAGCCGGCTTGCCTGGCAATCGATAACGGCCGGTTATCATCGAGCGCATTTCGTTGATTGGCCCGGCAAGTATGACCATCAAAATATGCGCCACGAAAAATGCAACAAGCCCAAATGCGCAGATGAAGTGAACCGAGCGCGCAGACTGGCGCCCACCAAATATATCAAGCAACCAGGGCCAGGCTGCATTCATCGCTGGAGACATGGTCAGTCCGGTAAAGATCATAGTCGGCAACAACAGGAAGATCACAGCGATGTAGCTCATTTTCTGCAGGATATTATACCGTGTAGCGGCGGCCCCGGTTGGAAAGCGCAAGCGCGCATGATCCTTGATTTCGTGCCAGACATGGTGAGGCGACCGCTGCTCCTTTGATAAGTGCAGATCACGTCGGATGTGCCCATTCCACAATGAGCGCAGCATGAAAATCAACAGCGCAAAAGACAACACCCATGCAAATGTGAAATGCCAGCGGCGACCAGATTGGAGGTCGTATCCAGATGGAATTGTGATCCAGTGCGGAAATGCACGACGCTTCACTTCTCCATCAGGACTAGTCCATACACCCAAAATGCCGGTTGTTTCGAACCGGATGCCAGCCAATTCCACAAATCCTGTATCCCCCGCATCATCAATAACCAGCCAGGCGGGATCATCGTTTGCACCATATTCCCCCCAATAAAGGCGCGGATGCGCATTGAAGATCATCAATCCGCTCATGAGCATTATGCAAAGGCACAGCGCATTGACCCAATGCCACACGCGCGTCGACATGCGATGACGCTTGACTACGTCTCCGGGCTTCAGGTCTTGTGGGTCCATGCCGTGCTCCCTTCCAGCTATTCCCTATCGTCGCAGCTTATTCGCCAAAAGCGACGAGTAAGTTACAGCAGCAGGTGCACAAGAGTCGTTTTTAAGGACCTTGTGCCGGGTTACCGAATCCTGCAATCCGAAGCCCCGGCTTGGCAACTACAATCCCCAGGTCTACCGTTCCACGTGCCTTGCCCAATTCGGCAAGTGCAGGCAAGGCCGGGTCTACTGCGACGACAGAAGCAGAGACCGCTGCCACCTTCAGCCTGTAGCTTCCATATGGCACGAACTCGAACAGGAAAAATCCGTCATATTCGGTTCTTGTTGTCTTAATGGTTCGGCCATTCTTGTCGAGCAGCTCGATTTCGACGCCGCTTAGAACCTTGCCCCCTTCGCGCTGCAATGTGCCTGATATTTCACCCGCAGAAACGAGCGGGAGCTCAATGGTCACGGGAACTCCGGGGCGGGGAGTCACGACAACGCCGCTTGTTGCCGGTTGAACAAAGGGATCTGGCAAGCTTGAAGCATCGATACCGATGAGAACGGGCTGATAGGGTTGCAGCCCGTCGATGACAGTCCGGCCCTCGGCATCAGTTGGGGCACCCTTAGCGCTCAATCCGGCCGTGAGCTCGACTTCCTTGTAAACAGGTTCTCCCGCCTGGCGCACACCGTCTGCATTCTCGTCCTGGAACACGGTTGCAAATGCCTGGCCAGATGAGGCCAGTTTTTCCGATGCCACGCGAATGCCGCCGCTGTGCGGGTTGGGGC
>JBATDO010000311.1:0-3952 GCA_049663505.1 Sphingorhabdus sp. | reverse complement strand
TTGTTCGGCAAACTGCGCGACCGTCTCGCCAAGGCGGCAAACGGCGACCTGGTGCGGATCACCGGGCGTGTCCGCCAGACCAGCTATGAAGCCGAAGGCGCGACCCGCTACGGCGTGGACATGATCGCCGATGGCTTCGCCGTTCTCGCCAAAGCCAATGGAAAGCTTGCTGAAGAAAAGGCGGATGGCTGATCGAAATACGGCGGCGGGCTTCCCGCCGCCGCTCTTTGGCGAAAGATGAGCGTGGAGGCCTGTGGCGGTGGCCAACATTGCTTGAACCGGTTAAACAGACTCAGGTTTGGAATGATCTCTGGCGCAGCAGAATCATCCACAAATTAGGGCAATTAGCGACCAAGCCGAGCAATTTGGGGGCCTTTCTGGGGGCCTCGGCCTTCTTCACAACGCAGCAATACGTTTAAATTCCGACATTTTCGGCAGCCGGTTCGATTCCGGCTCGGCCTCCACCTTGTTGTCGTTGGCAACCAACGGTGCTGGTACGACGCTTGACTTAACTGTGTACGCGAGGAATGCGAGCAGCGAGCTGGTATTTATCAGTCCGCACTAACACAGGCGCAATTGACCTTATCTCTGACTGCCAATTTTCAGCGCGCGCTCGCAAACGGTGTCTTTAACGTGCTGAAAGTCGGCTATTCCTGAAAAGGGTTTGCCGAAATCGCCATCAATCGCGGTGACGACGGCATGACTCAATTGCCCAACGCGCGTCCTTACGAATGGTGCACCGAGCTGTGTATCAGCTGCGAATCGCTCCCAATGGCGCGCCTCTATGTCGTCAAGAACGGACTTTCCCCCGATCTTCATCGACAGCTTTGGCGACAGTTCCGGGCAAAGTACGGTTGAAAGCAAATCATAAAGCGGCGCGAGCGTGATCGCTCCATCCTTGTGCAGAAGGCTGAAATTCTTGGCATGAGCATCGGCGTTGCCGATGATAAGGTTGAAGATGGCAGCATCAAGCAGCCGCAGAATGTCCCGAGGCGGGCGGGTGGCCGCACGGCGCAGCAGGGCAAAGCAGTCTGGGAAATTCGGGCCGCCCTCACTGGCATATTTGCGGTGCGAGGGGATGCCGAGGGCTTGTGCGAAGTCCTCTTGGTGGAGGCGCGTCACTTCTCCATCTGCCCCAGTCCCGCGATCATATCGCGTTATCAGCAGAAATGACCGACCCCCGACAACGCGCATTTCGACCGGCGCAACATCCAGCCCGACCGCGCGCGCCAGTGACATGCAGAAAAATTCGTTTTCAGTGGTGCCCGCAAACCGGACAATCGGCGGTTTGAGAATGTGGCTCGTTGGTTGTCCCGGCGCGGGCAGGGCGATCTGGCCATCGATCACCAGCACGGGCAGTTTGGATTGCGCGCCTGCCAGTGAAAACCGTAGCCCATCTTCGCCCGCCAACATTGGGCGCATTGGGAGATGGTCCAGCAACTGGACAAGGTCATCGTCGCTCAGCAACTTCGGGGCGGTGGCGCTGGACAGTGTTGGCGTCTCGCCTTCGGGCAGAAGTGTGAGCGCGCCCGCGACTTCCCCGCCAAGATATTCGAGCAGGCGGAATTCGTTGTCAGCAGATACGCCCAGCGCGCGGGCAATCGTGGTGCGCTGCCCTTCCTCTGGCAAGATGCCTCCGAAAAAAGGCTGGCAGGCGCGGCGATTGAACGGTTCGGCCTGCTTGGGCAGGGAGAAGGACAGGGCCGGTGTCGTAGCATCGGCCAGCCACGCCACGTCATAAGAAAATTGCGGGTCACCATCGGGGCCAAGGTAAAGACGGCCCGTGACGCGCCCATCCCACCAGACGACAAGCCGGTTGCTCATGCGCTACCTGATGGAGGTGTTATAATGATGTCACACCCAAGTGTCGTGACGACGCGCAGCACCTTTTCGAGCTGGAGCGTTGGTTTGCCTGCTTCGAGATCGACAATGAAGCGAATGCCAACGCCGCTCACCGCCGCAAGCTCTGCCTGCTTCAGCTTTTGCGCCTTGCGTTCGCGGCGCACGATGAGTCCAAGAGCAGTGCTATCCATATTCCCGATCGGATCATTATTGGAAAGAACGGCTATTTACAAATAATAAATTACCGATCGGGAAAATATTAGGGATAAATTGAATAAGCGATAGATATATTCCCGATCAGGCATATGTAGCGAACCTGTTCACCTCTTTTTTCCGGTTTGCGAGCCGGCTTGCGTGTCGGATGCGTTGAATAATCGCCATGGTCACCGCAAATTGTATGGCGATAAGGGTCATCGACTGGCTGCTTTCTCGTTTGGCAGCTTCTCGGATCCCCCCTTCGGGCCGGGCTTATCTTGCTGGTGCCACGGAACCGACCACGCAGTTTTCCGCCCATTCGGGTTACAATCCCTGACGCGGAACAGGGCTGGCAAGCCCGCCCCTCGCCGGGACGACACGGGTGATGCCCGGGCCGGAAGGGAGCAAGCACCAGGACAGGACCAAGCAGAGCAGCGCCATCTGCTTGAGCAGGGCCGGTATTCAGCCAATTTGGCACGCCGATCCCGGTATTAAACGTGCCCTCAATCAACCGAAATTGCAGGCCAGCTTGGGCGCACTCGACAAGAAAGAACGGTTTCGTACTGTCGATCAGGATACGATGGGCGGAACTGTTGCGCATTTTCCGCGCGGCAAGGTGGTGATGACCGCGCCGGCCGAATTGCCCATTGTCGGCAAGGTCAAGTTTGGCGAGGTCAGCAAGGAAGACCTGTTGGGATTTTGGGAAGGGGTCGTCAAAGACACCGGACTGGAGTTACATACTGAAGAGCGCGTCGAGACTATTGCAGGTCAGCAAGGAAATTTCACCATCACGACATCGTGCGGAGTGTATCGTGCCAAAATCATCATGCTCGCCATCGGCCGTCGCGTAACGCCGCGCATGCTTGAAGTCCTGGGTGAGGAATTGCCGAAGGTCGTGTACCGGCTCATCGATCCCGAGCAATATCGCGGTCAGCATGTGCTGGTGGTTGGCGGCGGCGATAGCGCGCTGGAGGCGGCAGGTTCAATTGCAGACGAAGAAGGAACAACCGTCACCTTGTCGTACCGTGCCGACGCCTTCAGCCGTGCTCGCGCCAAAAACCGTGACCGTGTCGCTGGAGCTGCGGAATCGGGCCGACTGGAGATCATATTAAATTCGAGCGTCGAACAAATAGGCCCAGACAAAGTAATATTGAAGACGCGCGAGGGACCGCGCGCAATCCGAAATGATGCCGTGATAGTGTGCGCAGGTGGCATCCTACCGACAAAGTTTCTGAAAGATATCGGGATCGAAATCGAAACCAAGTTCGGGACATCATAATGGTCCTGTTCGTTCGAGCCGATAGCAGCGAATACCTCTTCTTGCGATATTGCAGCATTCGGCCTCTACCCAAGGGGAAAACAAGTCACGATCATCGCCCTCCCCTTCGCACTCAGCGAATGGGAAAACTTCTACAATTTCAAACGACCACACGGCGCCTGCAATGGACAAACACTCTATGAAGCACTCTGCGAAAGTCTATAGTCTCGGGCAGGTGATGTCTCCCTAGATGGTCAAACTTACAACGGGCATTGTGTTGGGCGCTTTGTTAAAAGCAGATGAAATTATTCACTGATTTATGGCGAAAAGCACTTGCCAATGCGATAGCTAGCCATCCACCCCCAATGACGGCAGCGAACATGTTAGGCGAGGCGGCAACGATGATATTTCATTTCGAGTTTTCACCTGCGGTACCACAGCCGGAGAATGCCGCTGCCACCATGCTGTTGCGACTATGCGCGTTCCTAACGGCATTTCCGCTGACTTGTGCTTTACATCTTTCTGTAGCTTGGCGTGCGGTCGCTTTTCTTCGGTGCCGCATTCAAGATCGCGGGCAGTCTGCAATTCAGGCAACTTCATGAGCAAGCCCAATTCCAAGCATAGGCGTCGAGTTGCACCAAGCCCACAGCCTGATCG
>JBATDO010000310.1:0-1661 GCA_049663505.1 Sphingorhabdus sp. | reverse complement strand
GGCGAGGGCTGGGAGCCAGTCAACGAACTCTATGACGATGGCGGATGGTCGGGTGGTTCGATGGATCGTCCGGCTCTCAAACAACTGCTCGACGACATACAAGCAGGCAAGGTCGATATCGTTGTGGTCTATAAGGTTGACCGCCTCACCCGCTCGCTTGCCGACTTTGCCAAGATCGTCGAAATCCTTGATGCGCGCGGCGCTTCCTTTGTAAGCGTCACACAGGCGTTCAATACCACCAACAGTATGGGACGACTGACGCTCAATGTATTGCTGTCGTTCGCCCAGTTCGAACGCGAGGTCACAGGCGAACGTATCCGCGACAAGATAGCTGCCTCGAAGCGTAAAGGCATGTGGATGGGAGGGACTGTGCCCCATGGCTATCGCGTCGATGACCGAAAGCTAGTCATTGAGCCCAACGAAGCCGAGGAGGTGCGCTATATCTTCAATCGCTATCTGGAACTCAAATCGGTGTCGGCGCTGGTGGACGATCTTGAACGACGCGGCATGCGCACCCGCACCCGTCATCGCAAGGCGGGCGGTACCATCGGTAATGTCGGCTTCGGCAAGGGACCACTCGGGTTCCTGCTCAAGAACCCGGTGTTCATTGGCAAGATACGGCACAAGGATAGCATCTACGACGGCGAACATGATCCAATCATCGATCGGGATATCTTTGACCGTGTCCAGACCATCCTCGCCAGTAACAACCGCGACAAGCTGATATCAAAGCATGCCAAGTCACCCACTCTCCTGTCTGGTCTTGTCACCGATCCTGACGGCAGGCCGATGTCACCGGTGCGCGGACAGAAGGGATCGAAGCAATATTGCTATTATGTCACCCGGTTCAAAGCAGGCGAGGATCGCTCCTCAATTTGCCGAGTACCAGCAGGGGCTTTGGACAAGATCGTTGTCGACTCTTTTGCATCCTATCTGAGGAAGCCTGCACATGCTGATGAATCTACATGCAAAGTTGATTGGCAAACCCGTCGATCAGCGGAAGCAGATCTGGCCGATAGCCTTCGCTTAATCTCCACCAGCGAACTTCGGGCTATACTGATCGACCACAACGTGACGATTCACATCGCCAACGACCGCATCGACGTAAAGGTCAACAAGGACCAAGCGATTATCACTACAGCTGCAAAACTTGTACGGCGTGGCAATGAACTCCGGGTCGCCTTGCCGCCGGATGGAGCGCCAACCAATACCAACGACACTGACCCCGCTTTGGTTCGGTTGGTGGTTCAGGGTTTTGCTGCTCGGGAGCATCTGCTCTGCGGCAATGAGATCCCGACCATAGCTGACTATGATAAGAGGCACCTTCATCGGCTCGCCCGGATATCGTGGTTGGCACCCGATATCATCACAGCGATACTGGACGGGCGGCAGCCAGTACAACTCACCTCCCGCCACTTGTTACGCTGCGCCGATATCCCACTCGAGTGGCAGCAGCAGCGTCACTTCCTCGGGTTCAGCTAGCACATCGCATAACAAAAGTGGTGCCACGAAAAAGGGCCTCGGAGAACTCCGGGGCTTTTTGGTGAGATCGAGCCCATCCAAACCGTCTCTGGCGGCGCATCGCCAAAACCATCGCCCACAAGTGACCGAAATCGCGAGATAAATATCGCCCGAAGGCAATTATCTAAAATCGCTCAAGA
>JBATDO010000309.1:0-5880 GCA_049663505.1 Sphingorhabdus sp. | reverse complement strand
GATACAGGCAATTACGCGGTCATGGAAATTTGCACCTGCAAGCCTTGGGACGAAGACGCGCCATCGCGTTGGATCCGGATGGTGAGCCACCGGCCCTATCGGCTCATCTTTTGGAGCATTTCGCCCATTTTCTCATGAAGCTTATTCACGGCCTTGAGTGGCCTTACCATGACCTTGAAATGCGTAATCAGCCCGTCATCATCACAGCTGATCATGTCAATGCCGTTTATTGCAATACCGTCTATCGTGGTCCGAAATTCGAGTATGGCACTGTTTTCGCGGTGCCATTGGCCCACATACTCGAATTCCGAGTTACCCAGCACGTGTCCGGCAGCTGCCAGATATTTGGCCGTTATTGCCTTGCCGACTTGCGGCGCATGGACAACAGGGCTCTCGAAGATACAGTTTTCATGCAATATTCTTGAAATCAGCTCAGTGTCGCGAGACAATGCGACGCTATGCCAGATCGCGGCCGGGTCGTGGATCATGTTCAATATCCCAGGTCTAGGTTCACGAGTGGTTCAAGCTTTTCGCCTTTGTGGTAACGCTCGAGATTGTGAATGAACCGGTCAGCAGAACGGGCAAACATCTTGTCTTGTGCGCGGCCCGATAAGTGCATCGTCACATAAGCGTTATCCAGGTCCCATAAAGGATGGTCAGCTGGCAGGGGTTCGGGTGTCGTTACATCGAGGAAGGCCGCAGCAATTTGCTGATCTTTCAACGCTTTGACCAGATCATCTTGTCGTATCACGGAACCACGTGCAATATTGATGAGCACGGCACTTTGCTTCATTGCCGCGAGTTCGGGAGCTCCGATCAGGTTATTGGTCTCGGGTGTTGCTGGCACAGCGAGGATCACCCAGTCAAAGTCCCCAAGCCTTGGACGCCATTCGTCCGGCGTGAGGCTGGTAGGGCTGGGGGTTCGGCGAACAACTGCGACATCCACACCAAATGGCTTCAGACGTTCTTCGATCAGCTTGCCGATCGCTCCATATCCCAGCAACAATGCCTTCGATCCGAACAGTTCGACCTTTCCAGGTGAGTCATGGAGCCATTCATGGCGGTCCTGGGCCCGAACGACGTGCCGAAAGCCCTTGGCAATCGTCAACATTCCCATGACGACATATTCCGCAATGGTAATCGCATTGATCCCGGCACCATTGGTCACCATTGTGCCCTGAGCCTTCAATTGCTGAAGTGGCATGCCATCGACACCTGCATAAATCGAATTCAACCATTTCATCTGGGTCGCCGCACCAATGACAGAAGCCATTTCGGACTTATCATACATGTCGAACCAGCCGATTTCTGCAATTGGCGCTAATTCAAGCGCTTCGTCTTTCGACATGAACCAGTGCGGCTCGATCCAGTCTGGAAGGCGTGCTTCTATCAGCGGTCGTACAAGGCCCGCCATGACGAGTTTCGTTTTCGTCATGTCTCGATTCTCCAATCCCATTCCAGCGGATCTCCGTCCATCACGTCGATTCCTTGCGCATTTAGCTCATCCCGAATTTTGTCCGATGTCGCGAAATCTTGTGCGGCACGAGCTTGCTTGCGGGCTGCAAGCTGCTGTTCGATCGCTTCGACGTCAAGTGCTGCTGCTCTTGGCCTAACGCGCAAATCAGCGCGTTCTGTCGTCAACAGATCAAGCCCCAACACCTCGTCCATGGTGGCGACTGCCAGACGTTTCTGCCCTGGATCGACCTTCTTGAGAGCAAGGACTTCCTCGATTGCTGTGAGTGCCATCGCGGTGTTGAGGTCTTCTGATACTGCTTGGTCAAAACGCATCAAGGGTTCGGTCAGCCGTTTTTCTGTGAGTGCGGTCGCTGGCATTGCGTCCTTCAATGGCGCGGCAGCCATAACCATCCGCTTTAACCGGGTGAACGCGGCTGCCAAATTTTCCCACGAGAACTCGAGCTCGCTGCGATAATGCGCCTGCAAGCACATTAAACGATAGGCCAGGGGGTGAAACCCCTTGTCGATGAGCAATTGTACCCGCAAGAATTCGCCCGATGACTTGCTCATCTTACCTGATCGTTCGATCAAGAAATTGTTGTGCATCCAGATTCGAGCTCCAGAATGGTCGCTGTTACACCGTGCCTGGTTTTGAGCAATCTCGTTTGGGTGATGGATCTCGCGGTGATCGATACCGCCGGTATGTATGTCAAAAGGCAGGCCCAGCAATGCTTCGGACATCACTGAACATTCAAGATGCCAGCCTGGAGCTCCCTTTCCCCAAGGACTATCCCACTCCATCTGCCGTGTCTCGCCTTCCGGCGTTTTGCGCCATATCGCGAAATCCGCCGCTTGCCGCTTGCCTTCGACTTCTTCGATCCTGCCTTCGCCATCCTCGGTTCGTGCCCGGGCAAGGGCACCGTAATTGGCCACAGTCGAGGTGTCAAAATAGAGGCCACTATCCAGCAGGTAGCAATGCTTGTCAGCAATCGATTTTGCGAACTCGATCATGGCAGGCACATAATCGGTTGCAATTGACCAATGGGCAGGCTGGCGAATATTGAGCGCCTTGATGTCGTTCCAATAAGCTTCGGTGTAATGCCTTGCGATGTCCCAGATAGACTGCGCCGTTTCTGCCGCCATTTTCTCCATTTTGTCTTCGCCGGTGTCGGCATCATCAGTCAAATGTCCAACATCGGTGATATTGATCACATGGGTCAATTTATAACCCTTGTAAGAAAGCACGCGTCCAAGGGTGTCTGCAAATACGTAAGCGCGCATATTCCCGATGTGCGGATAATTATAGACTGTTGGTCCGCAGGTATAAACGCGTGCTTCCCCGGGGTGAACGGACCGGAACGTCTCGATCTGACGAGACAGGCTATTGAACAAGCTTAATTCAGTCATGCACAATGCGATGCTTCATCTCATTATCGGGGTCAAGGTCGTAACTCAATTCGTCAGGAGGGAGCTCATCATCGCTGCAAGTTCCAAGCGGGGCGCCTCCACAATTGATGGTCCAGCCTCCTCCTCCAGGGTTCCAGAGTGCATGAGTTGCTGTCGTGGTCAGTCAGAACCCTTTCCACTTGATTACCTGATCAATCTCGACACGCGGCACCTTGAAATTATTAACGGGCGCGTCAGGATCGCGATATCCAATCGCCATTCCGCAAAAAAAGATATGTTCATCGCCAATCTCGAGCAGTTCGCGCATGTAGGTGCCATACATCGCCCAAATTTCCTGGGCACAACTGTCGAGTCCCTCCTCGCGCAACAACAACATTATCGTCTGTAGCCACATTCCCATGTCTGACCATTGCGGGGGGCCCATATATTTTCTTGTATAGGTGAACAACTGCACCGGCGCGCCGAAGCTATCCCAATTTTTCATCATCTGTGCCACTCGGCCAGCACTATCGTCACGAGCCAGACCAAGAGCATCGAACATGGCCTTGCCCACTCCGCGGCGCTGTTCCTCGTATCGGCCTTCGAGGTCCTTGGGGTAAATGTCGTATTCAGGAGGTTCGCCCAGTGGCGCAGTGGCAGCCCTTGCCTTGATCTTGGTGGTCAACTCCGCAAGCGGCTGGCCACAAAGCAAAACTGCATTCCACGGTTGCGTATTGCCTCCAGATGGCGCGTTTTGTGCCTTTTTGAGCACGCGTTCAAGAACCTCACGCGGCACGGGCTTGTCGGTAAATTGTCGAATTGAGCGACGCGTGGCAACTGCTTGGGTTACGTTCAAAGTCTATTCCTCGTCAAAAAGGCCGGCCAGCTGCTCGATCATTGTGCCGCCGAGTTGCTCGGCATCCATTATGGTTACGGCGCGCTTGTAATAACGGGTGACATCGTGGCCGATACCGATCGCGATGAGTTGAACCGGGCTGCGGTTTTCAATCATTTCAATTACTTTGCGCAGATGCTGTTCGAGATATCCGCCGTGGTTGACCGACAAGGTCGAGTCATCCACCGGCGCACCGTCTGAAATGACCATCAATATCCTTCGGTCTTCTGCACGTGCGATCAACCGGTTATGTGCCCAAAGCAAGGCTTCACCATCGATATTTTCCTTCAGCAGGCCTTCGCGCATCATCAATCCAAGGTTGCGCTTGGCATGCCGCCACGGCTCATCGGCCTTCTTGTATATTATATGGCGCAGGTCGTTCAGTCGTCCCGGCATTGCAGGTCGCCCTGCAGCGAGCCAGTCCTCGCGGGCCTGGCCTCCTTTCCACGCTCTGGTCGTAAAGCCCAATATCTCGGTCTTTACTCCGCAGCGCTCGAGGGTTCGCGCCATGATATCAGCGCTGATCGCCGCGATGCTGATTGGACGACCGCGCATCGATCCAGAATTGTCGATGAGCAAGGTAACTACTGTATCGCGAAAATCAGTCTCTCGTTCCATCTTGTAGGAAAGCGAACTTCCCGGCGACACTACTACGCGCGCGAGCCTTGCGGCATCGAGCATGCCCTCTTCCTGGTCAAACGCCCAGCTACGGTTTTGTTGCGCCATCAAACGGCGTTGCAGGCGGTTTGCGAGCTTCGTGACGACCGACTGCAGGTTGGACAGTTGCTGATCGAGATAGGCTCGCAACCGGTTCAGCTCGTCTTCGTCGGCCAGATCTGTTGCGGTAATTGTTTCATCATATTTGGATGACCAGACCTTGTAATCAGATTGGGGCAGGTGGTCCCAGTTGCGGCGATTTGGCGTGACAGGCTGCATGCCATCATCCCCCATCTCGCCATCTGCGCCTTCGTCTTCGCCCAGGTCCTGCTGATCATATTCTCCTTCGGCATCCTCGGCATCGCCGTCTTGCGGTTCTCCGCGTGCATCAGCCTGGCCGGTTTCGCCTTGGCCGTCATCATCAGTCTCGCCGTCCTGCTCCTGTTCGTCTTCGGCATCGTCGCCTCCCTCGTCAGCATCGCTCGGGTCGATATCCCCTTCCGTCAGGTTGAGGTGCTCGAGCATGGACTGTGTAAGCGCGGCGAAGGAAGATTGATCGTCAAGCGCCATCCCTAGTGCATCAAGGTCGCTTCCGGCCTTTTCTTCTATCCAGTCGCGCAGCATATCAACGCCTCCAGCTGCGATTGCAGGAACTGGAAGTCCAGTGAGGCGTTCACGCACGATAAGCGAAAGAGCAGTCGAAATCGGCACCTCTTCTGGCGCTTGAGCGCGACTAATCGGATCCGTACGCAATTTGAGTTCAAGCGCATGCCCTAGGTTCGCTGCAATCCCGGCCATATCCCGCGCTCCCAGGGCCTCCACTCGGGCATTTTCAACAGCGTCAAAGGCCGCGCCTGCTATGGGCTCTGTGGGGCGCTTGGAAAAATGCGCGGCGATATTGTGATGCTTCAGCTTCAAGGCAAAGCTGTCAGCGAAACCACGAGCTTCGGCGACCTGCTCTGGAGGAAGCATTCGCCCGGGCATGGGTACCTTGAAATTCTTTCCTGCCTGGCTGGGCGCATCAGCTGTAAATGCCAGCTCGACATCGGGATCATGCGCAAGCGCGCGCGCGGTCCCGGTTAGTACGGCCTTGAATTGCTCAAGCGGCGTTTGGTTCGACATTGATCATCTCACGGGAGTTCTTGGCAAGCTGCTGCATCCAACGCCTTATCCGCCTTGGAATAAAGATCGAGCCGGAACACATGCGCCAGATGGGTTGGGATACGTCCGGCTACATCGCTGCTTGCACCATTGACCACGGCCGCAAAATCCCTGCAGGCTGCAGCACTTCGCAGATAATCGGAATGGCCGGTGGTTGTTCGGCTGACATCGGTGGTATCAATGATCGTAAAGCCGCTCTTTGATGGGGGTACATCGTATTTGGACTTCGATGCATAGCACCTATTTGGTAATCCCTTGAGCTTTAGATCGGCGGCTTCGAAAGGATCGAAGCAATAAGGCGAGCCCAGTCGCGGATACCCATGCAC
>JBATDO010000308.1:0-2480 GCA_049663505.1 Sphingorhabdus sp. | reverse complement strand
GATCAGTTCTACCAACACCGCAACGGCGAGACCGAAGCCGAAATAGGTAAAATATGCAGATTTGCGCGAGCTGGCCCACCAATCAGCTCCGCCAATGAAAACGGCTAGGCGATGAGCTGCCAACAGGATGACCCCATCGCCCAGGCTGGCAATCCCACAACGGATCGTCTGTTGGTAGGAAGTCAAACTACCTGGTTCAAAGAACGGCATCTGGTAGCTTTCCCAGACAAACGAAATCAGGGAGCCGAGAATCAGGAAAAGCCAAGTCGTTCGTCCCATCGCCCATTAGCGTGTCCCGAGGGCCGTTAACCGTCAACTACAAGTTGATCGGATTGGCTACTTCGGTGCTGCCCGAGCCTGTCTTTCTTTAGATAATAGACGAACAATGGTTTGGGAGATCGCGTTTTATGCCGAACGTGTCGGATCTGCCGAGCGCTCAGAGCCCCTCGACCTTCTCGTGCCGCTCGGTGTCACATTGGCTGTGATCGCCGAGAGCTTCGATAACCTTGCAATCCGCTGCGGCCCCACCGCCGCAAGCTTTGGCGATACGCTCCAGCTCTTTTTCGAGAGATGTGAGTTGCGCGATGCGCTGTCGGACAAGCGCAAGCTGCGTTTCAGCGATCTCGTTCGCCGTAGAACAATCCATCGCTGGGGTGGTTTGAAGCTGTAGCATCTCGCGAATGGCATCCAGAGAAAAGCCCAAATGGCGAGAATGCTTAATGAAGCTGATGCGCTTTACATCATCTTCGCGGTACATTCTCTGCCCGCCGGCGCTGCGCTCGGGTTTCGTCATTAGTCCCACGCGCTCGTAGTAGCGTACCGTCGTGATCTTCACGCCGGATCGCTTCGAAAGCTCCCCAATTGATATAGATTTCATAGACTTACCATTTCTCGCTTGAAGCTACAGTCACTGTAGCTTGTATCAAGCTGCCTGTCATTACGACTCGGGAAGAAAGAACAATGTCAGGCTGCTGCGAAGAGAAAGTGTTCGATGGGCTGTCACCGGCCTACAAGCGGGCCTTGATCATAGTGATCGCGATCAATGCGACCATGTTCGTTATCGAGATGTGGGCCGGTATGGCCTCCGGCTCGCAAGCTCTGAAAGCCGATGCCCTCGACTTCGCTGGGGACGCCGCGACTTATGGCCTTAGCCTGGCTGTGATCGGCGCATCCATTCGAACCAGAGCTATGGCCTCCTTGATCAAAAGCGGCTCGCTCGCGCTTATCGCCATCACAGTTCTTGGAATGACAGCGTTGCGGTTTGCAGAAGGCGTGCCGCCCGAAGCGCAGACCATGAGCTTGGTCGCACTGCTCGCGCTCGGCGCGAATGTTGCAAGCGTCATCATCCTGCTCAAATGGCGCGACGGCGACAGCAATGTCCGCTCGGTCTGGCTGTGTTCGCGTAATGACGCGATTGGCAATGTCGCCGTGATCGTCGCGGGCCTTCTTGTCGCCGCGACCGCGAGTGCATTGCCGGATTTGCTCGTGGCAATCATGCTGGCAGGCTTGTTCCTCCGGTCGTCCATCGCCATCGCGCGGCAGGCGATGTCTGAGCTTAGGTCTGAGCGCCTTCATTTAGAAAGAGGGGAAAGCCGATGACCATCATGGCAAAGGAACAGATCCTCTCGTTGATCGAAATCGAAAGAGCCGCTTTCGAAAAGGCAAAACAGGTAGGCAATTGTGACGCGGCGTGGAGGGCACTTGAGCGCGAGCACATCCTCGGTCAGGCATTTTTCTGGCAGCATATCCGATCGCATATTGCGATGCTCAGGTTTGCTCTCACACAAGGGGAGATCGGCGAAGCTCTCGGACAGTTCGTGCGACTGGTTCTGGCGCCGCTCGGCAATATTACGGGCAGGCTGCCTTGGGGTAACACGGGACGGTCCAACGTTAATGCCTTCACGCCGATGCCGTACCCGGATGACCTTGCAGAAATATTCTCGCTACCTGACCAGGTCCATAGGCGATAACGACATGAGCAAACTCCCAAACAACCTTGCCAGAATAGTTTCTTGCACCATGCGCGCCGAAACCCTAGTAGCGGCGCCGTAATGCGACGTCTTATCTTGCCTTTTCTTGCGTTTGTCGCGCTCCTTTTCAGCAATCTGCTGATGGTGCCCGATGTGCATGCCGAACAGGGAGAGACGTTTGCGCACGCCGCCGACCATGTCTACGCGCATGGCGCAGAGCACTTCGATGCCGACGTCCCTGATGATGATCAGACCCGGCAGGACCACGCGGGTGGCCACCATCACAATTGCAGTTTCAATTTGAGCGAAGTTGGCAACCTCGTATCAAACGCTTTCTGGCATCGAGAAACGTTGAAGCGACCGCTGCGTGTAGCATCCCTGGCGTCGCGCATGCCGTCCGTACCCAAACAGCCCCCGAAGGCCTGACCGAGACCTTTTTTGTGGCGAGCGCAATCTCGCTCGCCAGGTTTCAGTCAGGAGATACGAAATGCGGTGCATTGCACTGGCCGC
>JBATDO010000307.1:0-17507 GCA_049663505.1 Sphingorhabdus sp. | reverse complement strand
GTTCTGTACGCCGCGCGTTATATCGGCAAGCAGACCATTGGTACCTTCGAAGCACAGAACAGCTATATTGGACAATGCCCATTGACCGGAGCACTCGCTGGCCAAACAGGTATTAATGGCGGAACTTGTACACCAGGAGCTATTGTGCGGTTGGCACCTCTGAATGCAGACCAATTCCCGCAGATATTCTACCCAGATGTTTTGTATCATGACATCCGCGTTGGTTTTGACGTAGGTAATGATTTCCGTTTCTATGGTGGCGTAAGCAACCTGCTTGATCGCCAGCCACCACTCGGATTGTTGGGTACTGCAGGCGGTGATCCGTTTGACAGCTTTGGCCGGAACTTCTTCTTCGGTCTCGAAGCCAACTTCTAAATCTCATCGTCACGCGAAAAAGGAAAAGGGCGCCTCTAGGGGGCGCCCTTTTTCATTAGTGCATATGAAGATTACAAAATCCTGCAGCAGTGGGGGCTGTCACGGTAACAATGAGGATCAGGCCCAAAGCCGATCAAATCTCCTGCCCAAACCTGTCAGCAGCTCATATTGCGACAATCCAGATATTGATGACGCGTGGGCGAGGTCGTAATCGATCGCAATCCAATCGCCTTCGCAAACAGTCTCATTATCAGCGGCATCGAT
The DNA here is from genome assembly GCA_049663505.1 of Sphingorhabdus sp. GTDB lineage: Bacteria > Pseudomonadota > Alphaproteobacteria > Sphingomonadales > Sphingomonadaceae > Sphingorhabdus_B. Next base: position 16,868 of record JBATDO010000307.1, on the reverse strand, counting down.
TGTGATAAGGTCCATAGAAACCCTTCCGATCAATGGCATATCAACTCCCTTGAACGTGGCCATTCCTTTGCCTGAAAATCCACGCAGATACCCATCTGCATAGCCGATCGCCGCGGTCAACACGCGTGTTTTGCCAGCACAGTGATAGGTTGCATTATAGCCGACCGGATCACCGGCATTCAGCTCTCGCACTTGCAGAACACGAGCCTCAATCTGCACAACCGGCCTGATGAAGGAAGCCATTTCGGGGCGCGCGATACCGCCGTACAGGGCAATTCCAGGCCGCGTGAGGTCGAAATGGTAATCAGATCCAAGCATGATCCCTGCGCTATTGGCGAAGCTTCTACGTGCTGCCTTGATGCCATGTGCCATCGCCAAGAAACAACCAAGTTGCTTATCATTTTGAGGGGTATGTTCATCAGCAGATGCCAGATGCGAGGCAAGAATATCGATATCCAATCCATCGAGTAACCCGGCGCTCAACTGCTCCGGGCCAATACCCAGGCGATTGATGCCACTATCGAGCATCACGTGGCATCTTCCCCCACCTGCTGCCTTCCAATATCCCACCTGTAAGGGTGTGTTGAGCACTGGAATCGCACCAAGCTGGATCGCAAGCGCCGCGTCTTCCCTCGAAACACCGTTCAGAACGGCAATTTGCCCGGCAGGTACGATGTCTATAATGTCTTTGGCTTCTGCCCAATGCGCTACAAAAAAATCTCTGCAGCCAGCAGCGGACAACCTTGTTGCGACTTCGCGCGCCCCAATTCCGTAGCCATCCGCCTTGAGTGCGGCGCCTGTTCTTGCGTCGCCACAAAGCCGGCTTAGAGCCTTCCAGTTACTCACAAGTGCCGTGCCATCCAGGCGCAGACGCAAGGGCGAGCTAATTTGCATCCCTCTCCTTTGCCTGCGCCATTGTGACTGTCAATCCAACCCGTCCGCGCCCGATGTTTCCGGCAGCCAAATAAGGGCTACAATGAACGCCATTGCGGTTACTCCAACAGTGTACCAAAGACCCGAAAAGGCATTACCGGTCTGGGCCACGATATACTGAGAAATATACGGCAGAAATCCGCCGAAATAACCTGTCCCGATGTGATAGGGTATCGACATCGAAGTGTATCTGATTTTCGCCGGAAACATTTCCACCAGAATCGCTGCGACTTGACCGTAGGTCATACCCGACAGCGCGACCATCAGGAAAACAGCCAGAATGATTTTCCAGGGCTTACGCTGTGCTGGATCAGACTTGTCCGGATAACCCGCCTTTTCCAGTGCGGTAACATAGGCCTTTTCGTCAAATCCTGCGAGTGTTGTCGATCCTACATGGAGTGTAACGGTAGCGCTTCGTTCCTTGGTATAGCTGATGCCACGCTTGGTCAGGAAATTGAGGGCCTGGGCGCATTCGCTTGTATGGGTGCGATTGAGAGCATTGAAATTGCACTCCGGCATTGCCAGCGTCACCGGCGCACTTCTCGAAGCCTTCTCAAGAGCCGGATTGGCGGCATCGGCCATCATCCAGAAAATCGGAAAAACGCCAACAATCGCGAGCGCATATCCCAGCAATAATAAGCGTTTGCGGCCCCAGTGATCAGATAACCAACCACATAGAACATAAACCGGCGCGGCAAGTGCTGCGCCAACAGCCATATAGAGCAGTGCATCGGTTTCCGGGACGCGCGCGGTTCCCGTTAGGAAGTATAAGGTACCAAATTGCGACGTGTAATATATAACAGTCAAACCCGCCGCCACACCGAACATCGCCACAAAGATGCGCTTCACGTTGCCGGGATATTTGAAGCTTTCTGTGAATGGATTCTTAGATGTCGTTCCTGCTTCTTTCATCGCCTTGAATACTGGGCTCTCCGCCAATTTGAGGCGCATGTAGAGAGAAATTGCGAGCAACAGGATCGACAGCAAAAAGGGAACCCGCCATCCCCAGGCTTCGAAGCTCTCCGTGCTCATGGACCAGCGCGTGATAAGGACGGTGGTCACTGCCAGTAAGAATCCTCCTGCAACCGAGGCTTGTATCCAGCTTGTGTACTGGCCGCGCTTACCTGAAGGGGCGTGCTCTGCAACATAGATGGCAGCCCCACCATATTCACCGCCAAGGGCAAGTCCCTGCAAACAACGCAGGAGCAGCAATAACCCTGCGGCCCAAACTCCTGCAGTCGCAAAGGTCGGCAACATGCCGATCGCGGCAGTCGCTCCTCCCATCAGTGTAATTGTTACAAGAAATGTATACTTGCGACCGATCTTGTCGCCAAAATATCCAAACAATATCGCACCGAATGGACGCACACCAAATCCGGCTCCAAATATAGCAAGCGATGCCAAGGTTGCCGCGGTTGGGTTATCGGACGGGAAAAAGAGCTTTCCAATAAGCGCAGCCAGAATTCCGTAGACAAAAAAGTCATACCATTCGAAAACAGTACCCAGCGAGGAAGCGGTAATGACCAGTCGGTCACGTTTTGGATCCAGCGTGATTTCGGTGTTGGCTGCCAATGCCATGTCGGTCCCCTCAAAACTCCTTTAGCTGTCTTAGATGTATAGCCGGAGGGTTCAAGCGGGTTATTACGGTTATCCACAACAGGTCTCAGCCAAGAGTGAGGAGAGTAATATGACCAAGTTCATCGATCTGTCGATTCCCATCACAAATGATGTCGTGTCCGATCCTCCCGTCATGAGACCTCAGATTTCCTACATGACGCACGATAACAGCTGGGAACAAATCGCGATGTTTTTTCCCGGGCTGACGCGTGACGATCTTCCCGGTGGCGAAGGATGGGCGGTTGAAAGCGTAACACTCAGCACGCACAATGGAACACATATGGATGCGCCTTGGCATTTTCATTCAACAACGGACAATGGCAAGACCCCTGCTCCATCAATCGATCAAGCGCCGCTCGATCTCTTTTTCCGACCTTGTGTCAAACTGGACTTTTCGAAAATGCCGCACGGCCATTTGGTGAGCGCTGCCGAGGTTGACGCAGAACTCAAACGAATAGGCTATTCATTGCAACCATTCGACATCGTCCTTATCCAGTCCGGGGCTGTCTACGGCACGGAAAATTTTATCGATCAGGGATGTGGAATGGGAGCAGAGGCTACGCTTTATCTCACGAACCACGGCGTTCAAGTTGTAGGAACCGATGCATGGAGCTGGGACGCACCGTTCAGTTACACAGCTCGACGCTGGGCCGAGAATCGTGATCCGAGCATCATATGGGAAGGACATAAGGCCGGAAGAATTCAGCCATATTACCAAATTGAAAAGTTGACCAACCTGGCGGCACTTCCTGCTTTTGGCTTCATACTGAGTTGTTTTCCCGTAAAGATCGAGCGGGCAAGCGCGGGTTGGATAAGGGCCGTAGCAATGATCGATTAGCGTTAATTCAGTGTCGCCAACATCCACAATGTCCACCCACTCAAAACCATCATAGTTATCCATGTCATGATCACGCCGAGACTTCTTGCAAGCGGCGGTTTGGTGCTCATAGGCGCATAAAGCCCGAATATGTGTGTTATACGCCCTGTAACGAAAAGCGTGCCAACGACCATGAGGCCGATGTGATTTGCATGGCTCATTTCGAGAAGTGCAAGTAACAATATCACAATTGGCGCATGTTCGGCGAGATTGCCATGGCTACGGCTTGCGCTGATCAATCGGGGATGATCCCGATCACCAAAAGGGACGCGCACATGCATGCGTTGTCGAACTGTATCGATAGCGGTGACGAGCAGCATGATAGCACAAATTGCAGCAACGAAGGCGGTTACGGGAAGTGCCATCAATCGATCCTATGGTTGCGGCTCAGCCCATCTCCTGAGGCAGCCCGGCCACAATGTTATAATAATCGCCTTTAGATGCAACGAATATGTGCTTTCCCAATTGGACGCCAGTCGGCGCTTCAAAAGCTCCCATCGCAATGGCAATTTTGTCACCTAGGAGGCGGTCCCAGAACAAAAACGATCCACACAGCGAACAAGAACCACGCCGCACTGTTTCTGACGATTGGACCCTTCAAAGATGCTGGTCATTCTCGATACTCAAGCAAGTTCGTGCTACATCAGGAGATGCCCAAACATGAGCAGATTGTTTCCTGCATTGCGAACAAAGTGGTACACATCAGGCGCAGAGAGCTCCCCGGTTAGTGCGAACCGGATTTCCTAACACAGGCACGAACCTTGATGATGCAGCGCAGGCCTGCGCAATGATGCTATTCCATCTCCAGGATAATGGCATCAACGGCAAGGCTCTCGCCTTGCTGGGCGCTGATACTCTTGATCGTTCCTGATTTTTCAGCCCGAAGAATATTTTCCATCTTCATCGCTTCAACCACAGCAAGGGGTTGCCCAGCCTCGACCAAGTCGCCTTCTGCGACATTGAGCGCGACCAACAGCCCCGGCATAGGGCAGACAAGATATTTTGACATGTCGGGCGCCACTTTTTCGATCATGTGATTGGCCAGATGCGCCACGTGGGCTGGCAGAACCCTGGCGATATGGCTGGCGCCACGGGTAGTGAGTTTGAAACCACCCCGCATCTTGGTAACCTTGACCCATAATTGTTGCCCGCCGATGTCGGCTTCAATCAAACGGTCTCCAGGTGTATATTCCATCGAAAGGTCGAAATCGATGCCGTCAATTGCAATGGAATTTTCAGCAAGATCAACAACGTGAACTGCTTCGCCTAAAGAGACTTGCCAGGATGAAGGTGGGGCCAATGGCTTGCCCAGTTGTCCGTCGACCTGTCGGGCCCGATCGGCTTCGGCCGTGGCGAGGAATCCTGCTATGGCGGCTAAAGAACGATTGAGTTCGGACGATGTCGGCGCTCCATTGAAACCATCGGGATATTCTTCCGCAATGAAACCGGTCGTCAGCTCTCCAGACCGAAAACGCGGATGCTGCATGATAGCCGACAAAAAATCGATGTTGTGACCAAGGCCTTCTATCTCGAACCGGTCAAGCGCTTCGATTTGCTTGTCTGCTGCCTCGTCGCGGGTTTCACCCCATGTAACCAGCTTGGCGATCATAGGGTCATAGAACATGGACACCTCGCCTCCGTCCATCACACCGTCATCGACTCGCACACCACCGATGCCGCGTATATCGCCTTCCCAGCCAACTACCGGAGGACGATATCGCACCAATCGACCTGTTGAGGGAAGAAAGCCGCGATAGGGGTCTTCTGCATATACCCGGTTTTCGATGGCCCATCCGTCAATTTTGATATCATCCTGGGACATCGCAAGTTTTTCGCCGTACGCGACGCGGATCATTTGTTCTACAAGGTCAATGCCGGTGATACACTCGGTCACTGGATGTTCGACCTGCAATCGCGTATTCATTTCAAGGAAATAGAAGCTCTCACCCGTTGCGTCTGCGCCCGAAACAATAAGCTCAACAGTACCTGCGCTATAATAGCCAACAGCGCGCGCAAGTGCCACGCATTGCTCACCCATTGCCTGCCTCATCTTGGGCGTGACAAAAGGCGACGGTGCCTCTTCGACAACCTTTTGGTGCCGCCGCTGGATTGAGCATTCTCGCTCGTTGAGATACAAGATATTCCCGTGCTGATCGCCCAATATCTGGATTTCGATGTGTCTTGGGTTCAAAATGAACTTCTCAATGAAGACACGGTCGTCTCCAAAGCTGTTCAAGCCTTCGCGTTTGGTCGCTTCAAAACCTTCTCGTACATCCTGTTCAGAATAGGCAAGGCGCATACCCTTGCCTCCGCCTCCCGCCGAGGCCTTCATCATTACCGGATATCCGATTTCCGCTGAAATGCGCACCGCATGTTCGGTATCGTCAATTTCTCCAACGAAACCCGGGACCACATTTACTCCCGCTTTCATTGCCAGCTTCTTCGACTCAATCTTGTCTCCCATTGCCGCGATTGCGTTCACAGGGGGGCCGACAAATACAATTCCCTCAGCCGCCAGCGCTTCGGCAAAACTGGTTCGTTCTGACAGGAAACCATATCCTGGATGCACAGCTTCAGCACCAGTCGCCTTGCAGGCAGCAATGATCTTGTCTGCAAGAAGATATGATTGTGCCGCAGGAGAAGCTCCAATATGAACTGCTTCATCGGCCATTGTGACAAATGGTGCACGAGCATCCGCATCTGAATATACTGCAACAGTTGATATTCCCATTCGCTGGGCTGTCTTAATGATGCGGCAGGCGATTTCACCACGGTTTGCGATTAGGATTTTCTTGAACATCTCAATAGCCTTCGATCAGGTCGCGTAATTGTGTGGTACGTTCGCGGGTTAAGGTGCCATGGCAACCATTGACGAGCACGGGTTTGGCCGAACCGCTGTGCATCGTAAATCTCTCGCTGACGCAGCGCATACCGGTGTATTTCAACCATGCATTCGGCACGGCAAGCAGCGACGAAAAGTGGCCAGGGTGATTGTCAAATGCCATGAAAAGCAAAAATGTCACTGGGCACTCTCCAGTAAGCGCATCGGCTCATTTGCCTCCATCGGTTTTAGCCCGAGCTTTGCAAACAACGCTGCGTCCTTGCTGTCGCCTGCATTTGCAGTGGTCAATAAACGATCGCCTGTAAAAATCGAGTTGGCCCCAGCCATGAATGCAAGTGCTTGCGTCGCATCAGACATGCTTTCGCGTCCCGCGGACAATCTGACCATGCTCAGCGGCATTGTAATCCGCGCAACAGCAATGGTGCGGACAAACTCGATATCGTCTATTTGTGCAAGCGGGGTACCTGCGAGCATGTCGCCAAGAACAGTTCCGGGAATTGGAATCAATGCATTGACCGGTACGCTTTCGGGATGCTTGGGCAACGTGGCGAGCGCATGTACAAACCCGATCCGGTCACTGCGTGTCTCGCCCATTCCCACTATGCCGCCACAGCACACATTGATACCCGCGCTGCGGACTTCCTCAAGAGTGTCAAGCCGGTCCTGAAACGAACGTGTCGTAATAACATTGCCGTAATTCTCAGGTGACGTGTCGATGTTATGGTTGTAATAATCAAGGCCGGCTTCAGCCAGCCTTTGCGCCTGGTCTTTCGACAGCATGCCCAATGTCATGCAGCTTTCCATACCCATTGCGCGGACACCTTTGACCATGTCAACGATCGCATCCATGTCGCGGTCCTTGGGGTTGCGCCACGCAGCTCCCATGCAAAAGCGCTGCGATCCTGCATCCCGGGCTTCGGCAGCAGAAGCGAGCACGGCTTTTACATCCATGAGCTTTTCCGCCTTCAGTCCACTTTCGGCCGAACTGGACTGCGAACAATAGCCGCAATCTTCCGGACAGCCTCCAGTCTTGATGGAAAGCAACGTACACAGTTGTACTTCGCCCACCGCATGGTGGGCCCGGTGAACTGACTGAGCACGGAACATCAATTCATCGAACGGTAACTCGAACAGCTCCGTGATTTCCGCTCGGGTCCAATCGGTACGCATATTCATAAAGCATCTTCACTTTCAGGAGGCATGTTGTGACCAAGCAAGCGGAGTACATCTGCGGCGCATTCGACGACATTGCTCCCCGGCCCGTATATACCTTGAACCCCGGCATCGCGCAGAAAGTCGTAATCCTGTGGAGGAATTACACCCCCGGCGATGACCTTGATATCGGCGCGTCCTGCCGCCTTAAGTCCCTTGATGAGTTCTGGTATCAACGTCTTGTGGCCGGCAGCCAGGCTCGATGCGCCGACAACGTCAACGTCGTTTTCCAAAGCCAGGATGACTGTTTCTTCAGGCGTCTGGAAAAGCGGTCCCGACACGATATCAAATCCCATGTCACCAAAAGCCGAAGAAATGATATTCGCACCGCGATCATGTCCATCCTGACCCATCTTGGCCACGAGCAATTTTGGCTTTTTCCCCTGGCGACGTTCAACCGCTGCAACACCTTCCAGAACCTGCGCCCATCTCTTGTCGAAGGCATGGGCGCTGCCATAAATTCCCTTCACCGGAGTAGGGGTTGTGCCGTAGCGTCCAAAGGCCACTTCCATTGCATCAGATATCTCGCCTAGCGTGGCACGAGCACGAGCTGCGTCGACCGCGAGGGCAAGCAGGTTTGTGTCGCTCCGGGCTCCTTGTGTGAGCGCGGAAAGTGCTGCAGTGCATTCGGCTTCGTCGCGTTCAGCCCGCGTCTTGGCGAGACGTGCGATTTGGCCCTGTCGGACAAGATCGTTGTCGATATCAAGCGTATCCAGATGCTCTTCGCTTGCCAGTCGGTATTTGTTTACGCCGACTATTACGTCCTCGCCCTTGTCGACGCGAGCCTGGCGCGCAGCAGCTGCTTCTTCAATCAGGCGCTTGGGCATGCCAGAGGCAACCGCCTTTGTCATGCCGCCAAGCGCATCGACTTCCTCGATGATCTTCCAAGCCTGCTCAACAAGTTCACTTGTCAGTGCTTCGACATAATAAGACCCACCCAGTGGATCGACTACCTTGGTGATGCCGCTTTCTTCCGCAAGAACGATCTGCGTATTTCTTGCTATGCGAGCGGAAAAGTCGGTGGGGAGCGCAATGGCTTCATCCAATGCATTGGTATGGAGCGACTGCGTACCACCCAAGGTTGCAGCCATGGCTTCGATTGTCGTGCGAATGACGTTATTATAGGGGTCCTGCTCTTGAAGACTGACGCCTGAAGTCTGGCAGTGGGTACGCAGCATTTTCGACCGTTCGTCTTTTGCGCCCAGGCCGTCCATTACGCGGTACCACAGCGTTCTTGCCGCACGGAGCTTCGACACTTCCATGAAGAAGTTCATGCCAATGCCAAAAAAGAAACTGAGCCGACCTGCAAATGCATCGATATCGAGCCCACTCGACATTGCCCGCTCGGCATATTCCTTACCATCAGCGATGGTAAATGCCAACTCCTGTACAGCGGTCGCACCTGCTTCATGCATGTGATAGCCTGAAATCGAAATGCTGTTGAACTTGGGCATGTTGGCTGACGTGTATCCGATGATGTCGGAAACGATCCGCATCGATGGCTCAGGAGGATATATATAGGTATTGCGGACCATGAACTCCTTGAGAATATCGTTTTGGATCGTCCCTTCAAGGAGTGCCTGGGAGACGCCCTGTTCCTCTCCAGCGACGATGAAAAATGCAAGAATAGGTATCACTGCTCCGTTCATCGTCATTGATACAGACATCTGGTCCAACGGAATTCCGTCGAAAAGGATCTTCATGTCCTCGACACTGTCAATTGCAACGCCTGCCTTGCCTACGTCACCCACGACACGCGGATGGTCGCTGTCATATCCACGGTGTGTTGCCAGGTCGAAAGCAACGCTAAGCCCTTTTTGGCCTGCCGCCAGGTTACGGCGATAAAATGCATTCGATTCTTCAGCGGTTGAAAATCCCGCATATTGACGAATAGTCCAGGGGCGCCCCGCATACATCGACGCGCGCACGCCCCGAGTGAACGGCGCAAAACCCGGCAAGCCGGGGTCGGCCGAGTCCGCTGAAGTGTAGAGCGGCTTGATGTCAAAACCTTCTGGCGTGTGCCATGTAAGATCCTTGCCCTTCACCTCTTTAGCGGCAGCGGCTTTCCAATCGTTCACATCTGCCATGATTACTGCCCTTTGAACTGCGCCTTGCGCTTTTCGACAAAGGCCATTGCGCCTTCCATTGCATCAGCCGTGCCGGCTGCGATTCTCTGCCCCTCAGCTTCAGCAAGCAACTGTTCGGCGTACGAGTTTTCCATGGCGGTCAGGATGTTCTTGCGCATTACAGCGTAAGACACCGTCGGACCATTGGCGAGACGGGTGGCAAGTGCGCGTGCTTCTGCTTGCAGCAAATCATCTTCGACGCATTTGTAGATCAAGCCCCAATCGACGGCCTTTTCTCCACTAATCTTCTCTCCGAGCAACATCATTTCGGTCGCTCTTGCCTTGCCTATCATTCGTGGCAGCATCCAGCTCGCACCGCCATCGGGAACCAGACCAATGTTGACAAAGGCTTGCAGAAAATAGCCGCTCTTGCCCGCGATCACGAAATCTCCACAAAGACCAATCGAACAGCCCACACCCGCTGCAGCACCATTCACAGCCGTAATGATGGGCATGTTGAGGCGCGCGAGGCTCATCATCAACGGGTTATAATGGCGAGTGAGCGCGATATAGCTCCCCTCGCCTCCCGAAATCGAGCGTTCGCCACGCGCCGACAGGTCTGCGCCTGAACAAAAACCACGGCCGGCGCCCGTTATGATAAGGCACCGTGCTCCGCTCAAGTCACTGGAAAGAGCATCGTTGATTTCGCCCGCCATATCAAGACTACACGCGTTCATCCGCTCCGGGCGATTGAGAGTGATCGTCGCGATATTGTCGGCCACATCAACGGAAATGGTTTCGTAGGTCATAAGTGCGCGCCCTCCTTTGGCGTCTCCATAATTTCTGTTAGCACCCCACCCATGTCGCGCGGATGCAAGAAGAAAATCAAAGTACCGTGCGCGCCGATGCGTGGCTCTCCAAGCACGCGTTTGCCAAGTTGTTCAAACCATGCCTTGGCAGCATGAATGTCGGGTACTTCGTAACAGACGTGATGCTGCCCACCTTGCGGATTTTTCTCAAGGAACGATGAAATGGAGGCGTTGCCTGGCAAGGGCTCGATCAATTCGATCTGCGTGCCATTCATTTCACCTTGCGCACCCGGCGTATCGATAAAGCAAACCTTCACGCCCTGATCGGGGAGATCGAAAGGCTCATGGATTTTGATCGCGCCAAGGACATCGCGGTAATGCGTGACGCTGTCGGAGATCGATGGCGTTGCGACGCCAATGTGGTTGAGACGACCTAGTTTCATATCCGTTTCCAAATCCATCCAGTTGTAAAGCCGATCCTGGGCCTATCAAATAACAAGGTCTCTGCCACAAAGGCATGCCCTAATTGCAGGTGATCCATGGCAAATTTCGTAGTTGCCTTGCGGCCATGTGACTTCCTTCCTCACAAAGGAATGTTGTCATGTTTTTTCCAAGGATTTTCGAGTACCTTGTTGCGGAGCTTACGCAATCCCAGCGCAACGCGTTTCCTTGTTGAATGCGGGTAGATAACCTCGTCGATGAACCCCTTACTGGCAGCCACAAAAGGATTGGCAAAGCGGTCCTCATATTCCTTGGTACGCTCTGCGATTTTTTCCGGATCGCCGATGTCACTACGGAATATGATTTCGACTGCACCTTTTGCCCCCATCACAGCGATTTCGGCAGTCGGCCATGCATAGTTCAAGTCACCGCGCAGGTGCTTTGAAGCCATCACGTCATAGGCTCCGCCATAAGCCTTGCGGGTTATCACCGTTATCTTTGGAACTGTCGCCTCTGCATAAGCAAAGAGCAATTTTGCACCGTGCTTGATAATGCCATTATGCTCCTGCCCCACTCCAGGCAGGAACCCTGGGACATCCACGAAGGTAATGATAGGTATTTCAAATGCATCGCAAAAGCGCACGAAACGAGCCGCTTTTTTGGATGAATTGATATCTAGGCAACCTGCAAGCACCATCGGCTGATTGGCAACTACACCTATAGTCCGCCCTTCAATCCGCCCAAATCCAACTATGATATTGGCGGCGTGACTGGGTTGAATTTCGAAAAACTCGCCTTCATCCACGGTTTTCCTGATAGTTTCATGCATGTCATAAGGCTGATTTGCATTCGCGGGAATCAATGTATCGAGACTGGCTTCAAGCCTGTCCCAGGGATCATCAGTTGGACGTTCTGGCACGGGGGCACGGTTGTTCTCGGGCAGGTAATCAAAGAAATCACGCGCTGCGAGCAAAGCCTCGATGTCATTTTCGAACGCATTATCTGCGACGCCCGACTTGGTTGTATGCGTAACTGCGCCACCCAGCTCTTCCTGGGTCACCACCTCGTTGGTTACGGTCTTGACAACATCCGGCCCCGTCACAAACATGTAGCTTGAGTCCTTCACCATGAAGATGAAATCGGTCATCGCAGGCGAGTAAACTGCGCCGCCAGCGCACGGGCCCATGATCAGGCTGATTTGTGGAACTACTCCAGAGGCGAGTACGTTGCGCTGGAATACTTCAGCATATCCACCAAGCGAAGCCACGCCCTCCTGAATGCGTGCGCCGCCGCTGTCGTTAAGGCCGATTACCGGAGCCCCAATCTTCATGGCATTATCCATTACCTTGCAGATTTTCTGGGCATGAACTTCCGAAAGAGAGCCACCAAAAACCGTAAAGTCCTGGCTGTAGACATAGACCAGACGTCCGTTGATCGTGCCGGAACCGGTCACGACACTGTCGCCCATGAACTTGGTGTCCTGCATGCCGAATTCGGTACAATTGTGTTCGACATACATATCAAGCTCTTCAAACGAACCTTCGTCGAGCAATATTTCTAGGCGTTCGCGGGCAGTTAACCTTCCCTTGGCGTGCTGCGCATCAATGCGTTTCTGACCTCCGCCCAAACGCGCGGCGGTGCGGCGCCTCTCGAGTTCTGCAATGTTGGCCGACATGGCACTCCCCTTCAATAACCAAGCGACTCTTTTGAAGCGGCAGGCATGCAAATGCAATTGTGAATTTGCGAAGTTGCAAAGTCGATATTTGCAAACTAGTCTGGAGACATGTCAAGAAGACGGATATTTGCCGGAACACGGCTGCGAGACTTACGTCAAGGCCGTGGGCTGAAGCAGTCCGAAATGGCAACCTTGCTCGGTATTTCGGTATCCTATCTCTCGCAGCTTGAACATGACGATCGGCCTCTCACTCCCAGCTTGCTTGAGACGTTGACGAGGGATTTTTCCCTGGATTGGCAGGAGTTCGAAACAGATTCTGTGACACGGCGTTTTGCCGCATTGCGTGAAGCGGCCGCTGACCCGCTATTCACCAACCCCTTGTCTGCAGAGCAACTGGCGAAGATATCCGAACAGCAGCCAGCGTTGGCAGATCAATTCGTTGCCCTGCACGCGGCATATCAGCGAACCGGCGAGCGTCTCCAAATCGTCGACGAGGCACTTGCAAGTGACAATGCTGGCGGAAGTAGGCTGCCTTGGGAGGAAGTGCGCGACTGGTTTCACCTGGGCGGCAATTATGTTGATCGGCTCGACTGCGCTGCAGAAGCCCTTGCAAACCAACTCATGAAAACATCTATATCGCCTTCTGGAGAGAGTATTGAACGACTTTTAAAGGACCGTTTTGCGATTTCGATCGCCTATGGAGCGCAGTCTGGCGTTCGTGATTTTGATGCGACGATGGGTCATCTGGTCATTGACCAGAGCCAGCCAATCGAAAGCCAGAAGTTCCAGCTTGCTTACCAATTGGTAGCACTGGCCTTGCAGGGCGACATTTCGCAAGTTGTCGAAAAAGCAGGCTTGCGTACCGCTTCTGCGCGGCAACTTTTGTTTGTAGGCCTTGCCAATTATACCGCCGGGGCATTGCTTATGCCCTATGGGCAGTTTCGAGACGAAGCGCGCAATTTGCGGCACGACATCGACCGATTGCGACAAGTTTTTGGTGTCAGTTTTGAACAGGCCTGCCATCGGCTGTCTACCCTGCAACGCCCGGCCGCCCGAGGCGTGCCATTTTTCTTTTGCCGAGTTGACATGGCCGGTAACATCACCAAGCGCCACAGCGCAACAAGGTTACAATTCGCCCGCTTTGGTGGCGCCTGCCCGCTGTGGATCGTGCACGAGGCAGTGGCAATTCCTGATCGGATATTGGTCCAACTGGCTGAAACCCCTGATGGCGTACGCTATATTTCGATGGCAAAAGGGCTTGTCAAACCATCTGGCAGCTATGCACGCGCTCCGCGCAGATATGCAGTGGCGCTTGGCTGTGAAGTCGAGCATGCGCGCGAATTCATATATGCAGACGGGCTCGACCTGACATCTGCTTATTCAGCCACGCAAATCGGCATATCCTGCCGCATCTGTCCGCGTGCCGACTGTGACCAGCGCGCCTTTCCTCCAAGCGACCGGGCAATCATCGTCGATCCTGATCGGCGCGATATAGTGCCTTATCGTATCGCCTAACGCATTCCAACGCGCTATAGGCATCGCGATGAACGACGAATTTCCGATCAAGGTTGCAGCGCTCTACCGCTTTGCAGCATTCGAACACCCCGAATTACTGCAACCGCAGATATTGGCCTGGTGCAATGAACATGGCCTAAAGGGCACGATATTGGTTGCGGCCGAAGGCGTGAATGGAACCGTTGCGGGCCCTGCAAATGGGATCGATTCCGTCGTCGCCTGTTTACGTACCCTGCCCGGCTGCGATCAACTCGATGTCAAATATTCGCACGCCCTTGCAATGCCATTCTACCGCATGAAGGTACGATTAAAGAAGGAAATCGTGACATTGGGAGTGGAGGGCATAGATCCGAAAAGAGACGTCGGCACCTATGTTCCACCTCAAGACTGGAATGCGTTGATATCTGACCCTGATACGATCCTGATTGACACCCGCAACGACTATGAGGTGGCAATCGGTACATTTGATGGCGCTATCGACCCGAAAACCAAGGCTTTTCGGGATTTTCCGGATTGGTTTCGCGAAAACCGAGCCGCACTGTCGGAAAGCGGGAAAAGATTTGCGATGTTTTGCACTGGCGGTATCAGGTGTGAAAAATCAACGGCCTTTCTCAAGTCCGAAGGGATCGATGACGTTTATCACCTCGAAGGAGGAATCCTGCGTTATTTGGAAACGGTTCCCGCAGCGGAGAGCAAATGGCAGGGTGAATGCTTCGTATTTGATGAACGCGTTTCAGTCCGGCACGGGCTTGAACTTGGTGACATGGAGCTATGTCATGCATGCCGGCGTCCGATATCGCAGGATGACAAGTCATCTGCATATTTTTCCGCAGGCGTGTCATGTCCGGCGTGTTACGCGGAGAGAACTGACGAGGACCGTGAAAGATTTGCCCAGCGGCAATTCCAAATCGGCCTGGCAAAAAAGCGTGGCAAGCAGCACATTGGTGTAAACCCCAGGGATGATGCCTGAGACACCAATCCTGTACAGCTTCAGGCGGTGCCCTTATGCCATGCGGGCTCGGCTTGCCGTTGCAGCAAGCGGCATCACCGTGGAATTGCGCGAAGTGGTTTTACGGGCAAAGCCAGTCGAGTTGATTAGGGCGTCCGCCAAGGCCACCGTACCAGTATTAGCATTGCCCAACGGTTCGGTTATCGACCAGAGCCTGGAAATCATGACCTGGGCACTTTGCCAAAATGATCCAGCGAACTGGCTGAACTGCAACAATGCCGCATTGATCACGCAAAATGATGGCCAATTCAAAATGGCGCTGGACCGGTACAAATATCCACAACGATTTGGTCTGCAAAATGGAAATGATGGCCGCGAACGTGGGCTCATGTTTTTGGCTCAAATCGAAGCTAATTTACGCCATGCCTCCTATCTTGGCGGCGTAACTCCGCAATTGGCAGATATCGCAATATTCCCGTTCATTCGTCAATTTGCAGCGGTCGACATCAACTGGTTTGGTGCACAATCGCTGCCGCGATTGCGCTATTGGCTGGATGAATTGATGCGATCAGAATTGTTTGAAACGGTCATGCACCGTTACAAGGCCTGGGAGGCCGGCGATCTTCCTGTCATGTTTCCCTAGCTACTTCATCAACACCAATTCTTCTGCCATGCTTGGGTGCAAGGCCACTGTTTCGTCAAATGCGTATTTTGTAAGCCCCGCCTTTACCGCAATTGCCGCTGCCTGGAGAATTTCAGCGCTGTCGGGACCAATGAGGTGGAGGCCTACCACCTTGTCTGTCGACGCTTCAACGATCATCTTGTACAATGCGCGTTCGTTTCGACCAGCCAACACATTTTTCATCGCACGAAAATCGCTTTTGTAAACCTTGATGTCGCCAAGTTTTTCGCGCGCCTCGTCTTCCGTCAAACCAACACCTGCAATCGGCGGGTTACTGAACACAGCAGTTGGAATTACTGAATAATCAACGGTACGCGCGTTGTTGCCGAAAACAGTGTCAGCAAATGCATGGCCTTCCCGGATGGCAACAGGGGTCAATTGAACACGGTTGGTGACGTCGCCTACTGCGTAGATGCTGGGAACAGAACTACGGTTGTCATCGCCCACGATCACTGCTCCACTCGCATCAAGCGCCACGCCTGCGGATTCCAGTCCAAGCCCGTTGGTATTGGGTGTTCGGCCGACAGCCCACAAGAGAAGGTCGGTTTCAATCATGCCGTGCCCGGCGCCATCTATGAGCAAACTCCCATCCGGTTGCAGGGCAACGCCGTTGAAAGTGAAGTTCAAGCGAATATCAATACCCTTATCGCGGCTCACCCCGATCAGTTTTTCAACGATCTCCTGGTCATAGCTCCGCAACATCTTGTCCCCGCGAGTGACAATTGTCACATCGACGCCCAGTTCGTTGAAAATTCCGGCAAATTCATTGGCGATGTAACCGGCCCCTGCAATAACCGCGCGCTTCGGGAGTTCAGGTAAATGGAAAACCTCGTTCGACGTAATGCCAAGTTCAGCACCCGGCAGGTCTGGAACTGCAGGCCAGGCACCTGTGGCAACAAGAATATATTTGGCGCTAACTTCATGCCCACTGGCCAACCTGACCTGTTGAGGACCGACAATGGTTGCGCGTTCGTGGAGCACAGTCACGTTGTTATTGCCCAAGGTCTGGCCATACAACCCTTCCAACCTGTCAACCTCGGCTCCAACATTGTCGCGAAGTGTGGGCCAATCAAATGTGGCTCCGTCGGTATTCCATCCGAAGCGCTTCGCATCCGCCAGATCTTCTGCAAAATGCGATCCGTAAACGAGGAGTTTTTTGGGGACACATCCTCGAATGACACATGTGCCACCAACCCGGTATTCCTCCGCAACTGCGACGCGCGCGCCATGAGAGGCGGCGATGCGTGATG
>JBATDO010000306.1:0-3215 GCA_049663505.1 Sphingorhabdus sp. | reverse complement strand
CTTATTGCCCCATCAGAAAATGCAAAAATGAAGATGGGACTGTCTCGCGACCAGTCGCTCAGCTATACGTGGAATGTGCAGCCAGATGGCGCACGCAGCCTCGAAGTGAAACTTTGGAACGGCCAGGCCTCTGAAACAGTGATCATTGACCAGGTAGCTGCTGAAAAGTGATCGATCTCTTCCTCTCGGCCTTCATCACCTTTTTCGTCGTGATCGATCCTCCCGGCTGCGCGCCGATCTATGCCAGCCTGACCAAGGGAGCAACCTCCCTCCAGCGGCGCAACATGGCGATCCGCGCTTGCCTCGTTGCGGCCGCGATCCTCTTGGTGTTCGCGCTATTTGGCGAGCAACTTTTGGCCGCTCTCCATATCGAGCTCAACAGCTTCCGGATTGCAGGTGGGATCATGCTGTTCCTGATCGCGATCGACATGGTGTTTGAAAAGCGCACTGAACGACGCGAGGAGCGCGCGCAAAAGATCATCGATACCCCGGAAATCGAGGACGTATCGGTTTTCCCGATGGCCATGCCCATGATTGCAGGCCCGGGCTCGATTGCCTCGGTCATGCTGCTGATGTCGCAAAATGAGGGTGTCGAACGCGCATCGATCATCTTGACTGCGCTATTTGCCGTGCTGGTACTGACATTACTTGCCTTGCTCGCAGCAGGACCGATCATGCGTGTCCTTGGGCAACAGGCAGAGGCAGTGATTACGCGCCTGCTAGGAGTATTGCTTGCAGCACTGGCCGCCCAGTTCGTGATTGACGGACTGCGCGAAAGTTTTGCTGTCTGACTATTGGAGCGTAACGCGGTCGTCCGATCCGTCACGCCTGCCAAAAAACTGCATCAATTGCACGATCAGGTCGGCGCGCATGGAAAGTCCACGTGCTTCGAGCAGGGCCTGCTTTGCCGCGTAGTCAAAAGGAGCAATCTGCGCGATTGCATTGACCAGCGAATAGTCGTCAAGTTGTCCGACAGCTGCCCAGTCGACGGCGTAGCCCTGAGCATCCGCAAAGCGCCGGGATTCGATTTCCAGCGAGGCGCGCTCGGCAATTGACAGCGCGTCATCGGTTTCATTCTCTTCCCACAATTCGGCTTCGGCCTGCCGAAAGCTTGTGGTGACGTCGAGTTCTCGAACGATATTGAACCGTTGGAGCCCTTCGAGGATGACGTTGTAGCGGCCATCATCCATTGCCTCGACATCGCCAATTCGGCCGAGGCAACCAACCGAGAACAACGAAGCGTTCTCGCCGCCGCCCTTTGGTTGCACCATGCCGATCATGCGGTCGCGCGCCAGTGAGTCGCCAACCAGGTCGCGATAGCGTGGTTCGAATATGTGCAGCGGCAATTGCATGCCCGGGAACAGGATTGCACCTGTCAGCGGGAACAAGGAGATGCGCTTAGGGCTCATCCGAACAGTATCGCGGATAATTTGCGGCGTGTTCCTGCAACCCAGGGATCCTCAAGCCCGATCACGGAAAATATTTCCAGAAGCCGCGCTTTGGCAGCACCTTCGTTCCAGTCGCGCTCGGCTGCGATAATGTGAAGCAGTGCATCGGCTGCGGCGTCGCGATCACCGGAAGCCATCAGGGCATTGGCAAGTTCAAAGCGCTTCTGATGGTCATCTGGATTGGCGAGAACTGCATTTTTGAGTGCATCCAGCTCATCGGGCGCAACACCGGCTGCTGCAATGGACAGGATCGAACCTGCCTTTTCCATCAGCGGATGGGCACGAACGCCTTCATCAAGGCTATCATAGATTGCCTGGGCTTCGTCGCGCCGTCCAAGCGCCGTGAGCGCGCGGATCATTCCTGCCAATGCAGGAGGATGATCGGGTATTACTCCCAATGCATCGGCAAATAGTCCATAGGCCTGCTCAGCTCCTTCGTTGTCGAGCAGATCCTCGCCCGCCTCGATGAGGGGCGTAATTTCAGCAACGGGATCATGCGCTGCGTCTTGCGCATTTACAGGTATCTTTGCCAGCAGCTGATCAAGCATTTCAGCGATCTGCGGCTCTGTGCGTGCTCCAGTCATGTCAGCAATTGGCTGGCCTTGAAATATGGCATAGACTGTCGGAATCGATCTCACTTGGAATTGCGATGCGATGAACTTGTTCTCGTCGACATTGATCTTGGCGAGAACCACGCCCCTGTCTGCATATTCTGCGGCAACCTTTTCGAGAATTGGGGTCAGCTGTTTGCACGGGCCACACCATTCCGCCCAGAAATCGACAATAACCAGTTTGTCCATTGAAGGTGTAACCACGTTATTGCGGAACTCTTCGACTGCTTTTTGTTCGTCGGTGGTTAGGCCCATCGTCGCCAAGGTCATTCTCCAATGAATTTTACGGATTCGATTTGCTCCCTATGTGGGCAAAGCGGGGTGTTTCACAAGGCCGGCTTTCAACCGGAGTGACAAAAACTGCGCATTTGGGACTTGCAGGTGGCAATACCCCATGCTAACGGCGCGCCTCACCTGTCGGGAATCAGTTGTTTCCGACCGCCGAGCGGGCGTAGCTCAGGGGTAGAGCACAACCTTGCCAAGGTTGGGGTCGAGGGTTCGAATCCCTTCGCCCGCTCCAGTTTTTCCTATTAAATTCAGTTAGTAATCCCCCCAAGTGGGCGGAGACTTACGCTTACAATGGGTCAGCACGCTTCCCCTGTAAGCACTCTGTAAGCACGACGGCCTGTGCATCAGATTCGATAAGATGTGAGAAGGCTGTCGATAGACTGGCTGGTTTTGGTCGATTGTAATTCCAGCTTTCCCAAGCATTCGCTTGGATCATATTCTGCAGCCTATCGTGGGACAGGCTCGAAGTGATTTGAGTTCTGGAGTAAGCGCCGTCGCGAGCCCACCTTGCGGGCCTGAAGCGCATCGCCGAGTCTCCGCGCCCTGATCGGGCAGAGAGCGTTGGTGCTATGACGATGTCATGTGATGATGCTGGCACCAGTGGTGTCCAGCGCTTCGAGGTTTTTACCGGGGCCGGCCGCCGGCGGGATTGGCCAGACGAAGTGAGGGCGTCGATTGTCGCCGAGAGCTTTTCCGGTCGAGAGACGGTTTCTGCGGTGGCGCGGCGGCACGCGCTCAGCCCTTCGCAACTGTTTACTTGGCGTCGGCAACTCCGCCAGCAGATGGAAGAGCGGGGCATGCCGGGGCAAACGGCGTCGGTGTTCGTCCCGGCCGTGGTCGAGGCGGCTCCTACGGATAAACCCCTCAC
>JBATDO010000305.1:0-1939 GCA_049663505.1 Sphingorhabdus sp. | reverse complement strand
AAACGGTGTCGCAGTAGACGGCAAGGCAGTTGGACAACCAGCGCCGACCCAACTTTACCTTTTCCACAAGCCCGAAGGATGCTTGACCGCCGAGAGAGATTTCAGTGGCCGCAAGACTATCTACGATGTCTTGCCGAAGGACTTGCCACGGTTGATGCCGATCGGACGTCTGGATCTGAATACTGAAGGTCTCTTGCTGCTAACCAATGATGGCGAGTTTAAACGTCAAATGGAGTTGCCATCGACTGGCGTCGAACGCACCTACCGAGCGCGATGCTTTGGAGAAGTCAGCCAGGAACAGCTGGAAGAACTTATCCATGGCATCGATATCGACGGTGTCCGTTACGGTAAAATTGACGCCAACCTCGAGCGCAGGACCGGACGCAATGGCTGGGTAGAGATGACCCTGACCGAAGGAAAAAATCGCGAGGTACGCCGCGTTCTTGAGCATCTCGGACTAGAGGTCAGTCGACTTATCCGTACTCGCTATGGCCCATTTGTGCTCGGCGACATGCCTCCCGGCAGTGTTGGCGAAGTGCGGAGGGTAGATCTAATTGAGTTCAGAAAGACCCTGAAATAATGAGAATTATTTCCGGCACGTGGAGATCTCGACCAATTGTTGCCCCCAAAGGCGACATCACCCGTCCCACAGCAGATCGCACGCGTGAAACTCTCTTTTCGATGCTTGCCAGTCGATTGGGCAGTTTTGACGAGTTGGCCGTGCTGGATCTTTTTGCCGGATCAGGAGCGCTTGGTCTCGAAGCGCTCTCGCGCGGCGCTGCATCGTGCACATTTGTCGAGCAGGATCGATTGGCGCTTGATGCACTTGAAATGAATCTCACCAAGCTTGGCGCAAAAGCGAAGTCAAATGTCCGACGTTCATCGGTCTTGTCGCTGGGATCGGCCACGCAGGCCTTTGACGTCGTTTTGATGGACCCTCCATATTCTAGCGGGGCGGGATCAGTTGCACTTGACAAGCTGGGCCGACTAGGTTGGTTCGCTCCTTCTGCATGGATTAGCATCGAGACCAGCAACAGCGAAGAAATTGCCGTAAAAGGCTATTCGATAGATACCACCCGAAATGTCGGGAAGGCTCGTATCACCCTGCTTAGACCGGAATAGTTTTTAGGATTTGCTTCGAATTCCACGTCCGGAGATGCTCTTTCTGCCGATGTTTTCCCAAACTGCGCATAATTATTACACGTACGACTGCAAGCGATGCTTCCTGTTTGGACTTCGAAGCATGAGCCCGGCAATTCTTGGAATATCGATAACCACTTGTCCATGTCCACGGCCCTGTCTAGTCGCTAGATAATGTCCCCGATCCCAAAAATGACTTCGGCTGATTGGAGCATCATAATGTTGCTCTCGCTTCTGTGGGGAGGAGCATTCTTTTTGATCGAACTCGGCCTTCGCGGTTTCCCGCCTAACACACTTGTCCTCTTGCGCTTGACCATTGCCGTTCCCCCGATGTTACTGGTACTTTGGTTCATGAAACTGCGCCTACCAAAAGATGGCAGGAGTTGGCGGCAACTCTTCGTGCTGGGCGGTATCAACGCTGCCCTTCCATTCATTCTCTTTTTCTGGGGTCAAACCCAAATTGACAGCGGCCTTGCCTCAATACTCAATGCAACTACGCCCTTATGGGGCGTGGTCACGGGGCATTTCCTGACCCGTAACGAAAAAGCTACTCCAGCGCGAATATGGGGTGTGCTTTTGGGAATGGCAGGCATCATCGTCATGGTCGGCCCCGAGGCTCTTGGTGGGATTACAAGAAGCGTGTTTGCTCAACTGGCATGTCTTGTGGCAACTCTGAGCTATGCGTTTGCAGCGGTATACGGCCGAACGCTCTCGCAGTCGACAATGTCACCCATGGTGGTGGCCACGGGACAGGTCATCACGGCCGCTATCTTGATGCTGCCTATAGCTATGCTCATCG
>JBATDO010000304.1:0-5198 GCA_049663505.1 Sphingorhabdus sp. | reverse complement strand
CGACCGGACCAGGCCGTGTCATCCAATTCGGCTTCCGTGAATGGCCGGAAGCTCTCGGGCAAACGGCGCAGGCTGCGGAGCAGCTCTGGCGATTGTTCGTCGCGCGTGGCCCCAAGCTTCAGACCGGGCACGCCCTTCAGCGGGCAGAGCCGGGCAACAAGCTCGGCACTGATGGTCGGTTTTGGCGCAGGCTGGGCTGAAGCGGGGTCGCTGAGGACAAGGATGGTGACGGCAGTAAATGCAATGCTCATAATTATCTTCATGCTAGGAAACCCCCTGTCATTGACCGGTCCTACCAAGTGGACTGCAAAGATTGTTATTGCAAGTTAGCGTCCTTCGCCATGGCTGACTGTAAGTGGAGCGCAACCACCGCATTGTTACTCCTCCCAGCGCCGGGAGACCATTAGACTCGCGATCGCGGCAGTCTAACTGCGTTATCATACGTCCGCCAAGTTTCGATTAGGGTCGCGGCTGCAGCGCTATCAACGCGGTCCTTGGTCGCCGTGTAGAGTTTTGCCTTCGTAAAAAGGAAACCTTAAACGACTGCTTCTCAGTCCAGGTGGGTGCCACATCGACTTGTAGAATTGGAGTCCCGATTGAACAGTCGAGCACTCAAAAATGATCGCCATTGCGTGTTCCTACACAGTGCGAATCACACCCCCTTTGAACAGCGGATCACTTGGTCAAAATCCATCCAATATGACGGAAAAGATGAAATGCCATCGGCATTTTGCGTCTCGGCGCGTTCTATGGCGTCTTAACGTATCAATACATCGAAATAAAAACCGGGCAAAAGAGTGGTCTCTTGATCGTGGCAAAAAATGCCAGGGCGAGAACCAGGTGAGGGGAAAATGCCAGGCACTGATGAGTGCCTATTCAAAATGGATGAAGGAAATGAAGTATGAGTGAATCTTGCAAATCTCTGACTCAAACTGAAAGGATTGCACTTTTGAACGACCTTGCCCGCGAGGGAATAGGAACAGCGTGCAACCTTCTGGTTACTGTCGGGATCTTGGCTCTTCCCTATGACGACCAAAGTCGCATCAAGGCACTGGTTAAGTCATACAATGGTTTTGACTCTGAAAATGACCCATATGGAGAGCGAGACTTCGGAGTGATCTACCAATGCGCCGATCACAGTTGGACATGGGAACGTCCTCGTTTCGGCGAACGAGAACGAGTGTTCTGGAAAATCGACTATCTGGACTGGGACACAGCCCAGGCAAGCGAGGATCCTGCAGACCCTTTTGTAACGGCCCGTGTGCTTACGATTATGTTGGCAGAAGAATACTGATCGATCAAAAGCATCAGAAGAGAAACAATATTGGTTGATGTAACATTCCCGTCAATCAGCGTTGAATGACCACAAATGGGTTTAACGAACTAAACTGGCGCCAGTTTTTTTTCGTCGAATCAAGCGACATGCCAAATGCATAATGACGAAGGACTTCGCTCCCCGCGGAACAACATTGCTGTTCAACTATCAGCTCTTCACTTTTCCGGCGTCAGTTTTGCGCCACCATCCGCATTTTCATTAAAAGCTGTGACGATTGAGTCGATGAGCATCTGTACCTCTTCAGATGCAAACTGCTCGGCATCCTTCTGGGTCGAGCCGTATGAACGCTCGGCTTTGACCATCATGCTGTGATATGTGGTTCGCTCTGTTGTACATGCAGTTTCGGTTTTCTTGATAAAATCGCTCGGCGACATCTTTTCGCTTACTGCAGCGTTGTGCGTTTCAATCATGCAATTGTTGAATGCCTTGCGAGCATCGTCCAATGGATCCACCTTCATTGCGGCCATACTCAACATTGTTGCGGCGACTATTGTCAGCATTTCTATAACCCCCAGCTACTTATCCTGTTTGGCCTATTTAGCCTTCCCAATCATTGAATACCACAAATGGGATGATGCAATCAATGGATCAGAAGCGGTTGATATAAGCTGAATTACTCGATCAATTTGCCGCTTTTGACAACTGCATCCACTGTTTCCAGTTCTCGGACATCATCCAGCGGGTTGCCGTTGACTGCGATGATATCGGCGAAACGACCAACTGCAATCGCACCCACATCGGTTTCGCGACCCAGAGCCTGAGCACCGTTGCGCGTCGCGGATTGAATGGCCTCCAGCGGCGTCATGCCGTATTCCACCATAACTCGAAATTGTTTGCCAATTTGCGAATGCGGCATAACGCCGGCATCCGAACCAAATACCATTTTCACACCTGCCTTGTGGGCCTTTCGAAAATTGTCGCGTTGAATCTGTGCAATTTCTCTATCCTTGCGCAGATTATCCTCGAGGACGCCGTTCTTGGCTCCTTCGGCCTGTGTGTATTCGGTATTATAAATATCCATTGAAAACCAAACTGGCCGGGCACGGGTTGCTGCAAGTTTAATGCCTTCGTCATCGACCAGGCTTGCATGTTCGATCGTGTCAATGCCTGCCTTGATCGCTGCCTTTATCCCTTCACCACCATGCGCATGGGCTGCGACGCGCAACCCCCATTGATGGGCTTCATCCGCAATGGCCCGTAATTCGGTTTCCGAAAGCTGCTGTTGACCAGGCTCGGTATTGCGTGAAAATACACCCCCGGTGGCACAAACCTTGATGACTTCAGCCCCGAATTTGCGCTGACGCCTGACTTGGTATCGCAATTCTTCAGGGTTGTCTCCAATACCCTCTTCCTTGCCTAGTTTTTCCAAGGAGGGAGGAAGAAAAGTGGAATCGCAGTGCCCACCGGTCGCTCCCAGGGCATGGCCCGCAGGTACAATTCTTGGCCCGACGGCATAGCCATTTTCGATCGCTTGCTTCAGCCCAATGTCGTTGCGATGACCCGCTCCGACATTCCGCACTGTTGTAAAACCTGCTCGCAACATGGCCTGAGCGCTCCCGACTGCAGTCATGCCCCAAAAGCTGTCCGTAAACTCCAGACCTCGATATCCGCCAATGTCAGCGGGGCCATCCAGATGAACATGCATGTCGATGAGGCCGGGCAGGATTGTCTTACCCGAAAGGTCGATATGCTTCACCTCACTACCCCAGCGTACAACGCGTGAATCTGCAATGCTCGTGATCCGACCGTTATCGTCCACAAAGACCGCTGGAAAATCGACAGTCTTGCCAGTCAGGACATCGATCATCCTATCGGCTGTAATGACGGTTTTCTCTGCATGAGCGCTACAAGCAAGCATGGTTGAAGCTGCAAGGAAACCCACGAACGTCTTGCCGAATTTAGGGGTAATGAGCATTTTTTGGAATCCTAAAAGCCATTGATTAAAACAGACGATGGCAAATTCTTTTGTGGTAGGACAGCAGAAAAAAGAAGGAGCCCTGCTAAGACGCAAGAATGGATGGGAATGCACCCTGCCTTTGGTGCCGTCGATGTGCAATTACTGCAGCTGCCAGGAGAGCGTAACCTGTACCAAGCATCCATCCGCCTAACACGTCGGTGGGCCAGTGGACCCCGAGAAAAATCCTCGAAATTCCCGTCAGGAAGATCATCAGAGCGGCCGCCAGCTGCCATAATGGATGCCGCGCCTGCGGAACGAGCATGATGAATAGAATATAGACCACCGCGGCGTTGTTCGCGTGTCCACTGGGAAAGGCCGGGCTTGTGATAGGATCGAGCTGAGCCACCAGATCCGGTCGAATCCGCGCAAAGAATATTTTCATCATGTCGGATGTGAAAGCCGAAGCGAGTGTTGTCAGCCCCATCGCGAGTGCCGCTCCCCATCCCCACCATCGCCAAAGTGCGCAAGTCAATATCGCAACAATTATGTACCGCTGGACGCCGCCTCCGATCCAGCTAATGCCTTGCATCCCGACAATGAGCCATTCAGGTGAGGTCCCTCGCTGTAAATTGAGAGCATGCGAAACGGAAATGTCAAAGCCCAGGAACCAGCCAGCTTTCACAGCGTAACCCAAGAGAATTACGAGCACGAAAAGCAGCACTGCTGCTGCCAAGAGTCGTTTGGGCAAGGTCAAAAGCCATGGTCTCCCAATTTACATGTGCAATGTGCGACCATAGGCTGCGAGCACGCTTTCATGCATCATTTCACTAAGCGTCGGGTGGGGAAAAACAGTGTTCATGAAGTCAATCTCGACCAACTCGGCAGTTTTTCCAACCGTGTACCCCTGGATCAGTTCGGTAACCTCCGCACCCACCATGTGCGCACCCAGCAACTCTCCAGTTGATGCGTCGAACACTGTCTTTACAAAGCCCTCGGCTTCACCCAGAGCGATTGCCTTGCCATTGCCGATAAACGGGAAATTGCCAACCTTTACATCATGACCAGCCTCCTTCGCCTTGGCTTCGGTCAGGCCGATCGAGGCGACTTGCGGGTGGCAGTACGTGCAGCCAGGGATGTTGCGTGGATCCATCGCGTGGGGATGTCCGCCCGCGATTGCTTCGGCTGCAATTACTCCCTCATGACTTGCCTTGTGTGCAAGCCATGGCGGCGCGGTAACGTCGCCAATCGCCCAAATACCAGCGATGTTTGTCCGGCACATCGCATCTGTATCGATATGACCCTTGGTCATTTTGACACCCAGTTCTTCCAACCCGATATTCTCAGTGTTGGGCAAAATGCCAATGGCAACGATGCAATGCGAGAATTCCGAAGATACGACCTTGCCGTCTTTGCTCTTAATGCCAGCAGATATACCGCTCGTACCCACCTTGAGGTGGTCGACCCCTGCCCCGGTGATGATGGTCATGCCCTGCTTTTTCAATGCCTTCTCAAGGAAAGCCGAGACGTCAGCATCTTCGACTGGAACAATTCTATCCATCATCTCGACAACCGTCACTTCAGCGCCCATGTCATTATAAAAGCTGGCAAACTCGATACCGATTGCGCCAGAACCGATCACAAGCAGCTTTGTCGGCATTTCCGGGGGTACCATGGCGTGGCGATACGTCCAAATCCTCTTCCCGTCGGTTGGAGCAAAAGGCAGGTCGCGTGCCCTGGCCCCGGTTGCAATGATGATATTCTTGGCCGTGAGCTCTTCAATCTTTCCATCTTTAGTAACGGAGATTTTTCCGGGAGAGACGATTCTCCCTTCCCCCATATGGACAGAAATCTTGTTCTTTTTCATCAGATGCGTCACGCCCTGATTAAGCTGCTTTGCTACACCGCGCGATCGCTTCACCACGGCATCGATATCGGCGCTGATGTTAGTAGCAGTCAGGCCATAAT
>JBATDO010000303.1:0-2945 GCA_049663505.1 Sphingorhabdus sp. | reverse complement strand
CAGGGCAGAACAATGTCACGGCGTCAGATTGCCGCTCCAAACGAGATAGAGAGCATCTTGGAGCGGTCACCGCGCTGGTCAACAACGGGTTTGGCAATGTCCAGTCTCAGCTTGCCCGCAGGCGTGTTCAGTGCCCACCCAAGGCCAATGGACACGCGCGGCTTTGCAGAATTTCCGGTGAGTTCTTCACCGGGCAACAGGTCTGACTTGCGTGCCCCGAAAACGGATCCGGCATCGACAAAGATGCACGACTGCAAGCCAAATCTCCCCAAGGCACCGCCTACTGGCACGGAGAGTTCGGCGCGTGCGGCATAATAGACGCGCCCTCCCACCGCGACACTTTGCGAGGGCTCTGCTGACAGCGGTCGAATTTTCGGACCAATGCCGCGCAGGTCAAAACCGCGCATGCTGGTGCCACCAATATAAAAACGATCAAATAGCGGGATGGGCTTATCGCCGATGGGAGCAATATACCCCGCGTCAGCTCCCAAAAACAGGTTCCATTTCTGGCCCATGTCAACATGGGCTTCGCTGCTGAACCGCGAGCGCGCAAAGTGCGTGGTACCGCCAAGTCCCGCGACGTCCTGGGTGAGGCGAAGCTTGAAACCGCGGATCTTGTTGGCAACAATCTTGCGGCGGTCAAGCGTGAGCGAAAGGGTCAGGATCGAACTCGTATCATTGCCAAGCTCGTTGCACACGGGGCTGCCATATATCGTATTGTCGCAGATGTCGGTCTTGCGGCGCATGCGAAAACGGTCGTCCGACAGGCGGTAGTTGGCGGCCGCTGAAAGACCATGGTCAAACTTGCGGTCAAGGAGAATGTTTATCCCGCGCGCACTTTGCGAAAATGGCCGCGAAGGAAGGCTGCTGCCAAATCCTGTTGCTGCGAGGCGGTTGGCAAACAAGGCCGGTGCAAAGGTCATCCGATTGCCGAGGAAGTCGCCGTCGACATAGCCTATCTCGAAATGTGACTGGACTTTCGAATAGCGCACCGAGGCCGAGACCTCGCGCTTCTGCCCACCGATATTGCGGCGCGCAATGCTTGCTTCGACCATCGGTCCCTCGATCGAGGAATATCCACCAGACAATGTAATTCCGCCGCGCGATAAAGTGAGGTCTGGCACCAGGCCTTGTGCCTGGTCACTGGCGCCGACGTCTTCGAGAACTGTACTGGCCATGTCCTCGTCGGTGAACATGAGGGAGGCTGATTGCTGGCCTGCGTCAGAGACGCGCGCGGGAGCTGCAAAATGGGTCCGATCAGTGTCACTGCGCGCACTGGTTGCGATTTGGGAAAACGCCGAATTCCGCGGTTCGTGGCTGTCGCCATCGAAGAAATAATAGCCCTTTTGCGCAAAAGGATCGACGCCTGGCGCTTGTTTGGGCCATTCGGTCGAGAACGCGACAAGGCGTGAGGGTGCAGCGGCTGCTGCATGCAATGCGCCACCCGGCATGCTGCGGGGCGGGTCGACCACCGTCACGATGGGAGGCAATACGGGATGGACAAAGGCCTCGGTCTCAAGGCCAAAGACATGGCTTGTGGGGGAGAGGTCCTGGACGAATGATCCGCCTGGTGCAACCGTGGGGCCTGTGCTGCCGTTTCCGCACAGCGCCATCATCCCGAGCGCAGTCTTGTGCGCGAGCTGGGTGATGCTCTCGACGAAAATCAGGCAACCGGACACGTGGACTTCCCTCCCTGGTTCAATGGCTGCGCCTGGTTGACCTCCTTTCTCAAGTGCGCTTGGCGATCACGATTCCCGGAATGCCCGGTGGAAACTGTCGATCATGGGTTGGAGCAGATATCGGAACAATGAACTCGACCCCAGGTCGATGAAGACCTCGGCCGGCATACCCGACACCAGTCGAACATCGGGAAAATGCTTCATCTCGCCTGGTTCGATTTCGACAATGACCTTGTAATATTGCTGCTGGGCTGCCTCGTCGAAGGTCGCGTCTGCGCTCACTTCACGGACGATCCCGTGCAAATTGGGCATGACCCGGGACTTGTAGGGCGTTACGCGCACTTCGGCCTTGAGCCCTGGATGCACCATGTCGATGTCATTGGCATTGAGGCGTGCTGTCACCACGATCTTCTCATGAGACGGGACGATATCGAGGAGGGGCTGTCCTGGTCCAATCACGCCGCCTGGCGTGATCAGTCGTAAGTTTACAACCGTGCCGCCGACGGGCGCCAATATCTGCTGGCGGTTGCGAATGTCGCCGCTCACTTTCAGCTGTTCGCGTGCTTCTGCGATCTTCATCTGTACATCGCGCTGCTGGGTCGCGGCCTCGATAGCCCGCTCGCGCTGGAGCAAGGTCATTTGCGCGCGTGTTTCGCTAACCGTGCCGCGCAGGCGGTCAAGATTGTTCGTCAACTGGCCGAACTGACCTTCATTCTGCGCCTTTTGGCGCTGCAGCGACAGCAAGCGGGATTTCCTCTCCAGGCCTTCCTCGACAAGTGCGCTCACGCCCATTTCCTCGTCTTCGAGCAGCTTGGCCTGGTCACCCAGGGCTTCGAGCTGTGCACTTGAGCTGCGCATTTCAGCGCCTGCCTGCCCGATGCGGGTCGACAGGATCGCGGTCTGTTCGCTCAGGCCACGCTTGCGCGCCGCGAACATGGCGTCTGAAGCCGCCATAATTGCCTTGACCTCGGGGTTTGCCGCCACGGCCATCAATTCTGACGGATATCTGATGGCGTCGAGGCCCTGGAGTTCTGCTGTGAGCCGTGCATCCTGGGCAAGCAGGCCGTAATAGGTTGATCGTATCGCGGTGTCGCGCGCATCATTTTGTGTTGGGTCGAGTTGCACAAGCGGATCACCGGCACGCACCTTTTGTCCCTCGGTCACCAGGAAGTTGCTGACGATGCCGCCTTCGAGGTGCTGCACGGTCCGCCGGCCGCCGCCTGCGGCCTCGAGCGTCCCGGGTGCGATCGCTGCACTGTTGAGCGG
>JBATDO010000302.1:0-10334 GCA_049663505.1 Sphingorhabdus sp. | reverse complement strand
ACATTGGACAGGTCATCAAGTGATCTTACCGCGCCCACCGCGCGAACAATCAGCGACTCTTCGCCCACCTTCAACCGCCCCGCGCCATCATTGCGGTTACTGCTTTCGATTGCCATACGAAGATCTTCAACGCTCAGCCCGGCGGCGGCCAGAGCCGCATTTTCCGGGCGCACTTCGAACGTCTCGACAAAGCCGCCCAGTGCATTGACATCAGCAACGCCAGGCACCGTGCGCAAGGCCGGGCGAATGATCCAGTCGAGCACGCGCCGCTTTTCGGCAAGAGATTGCGGGCCCTCGACAGTGAACATATACATGTCGGACAGCGGGGTGGAGATCGGTGCCAGGCCGCCTTCCACGGTCACCGGCAGGTCGCCTGACACGTTGGATAAGCGCTCTGCAATTTGGCTCCGCGCCCAATAAATGTCGGTACCGTCCTTGAAGTCAATGGTGATGTCGGCGATCGCATATTTTGCGACAGATCGGAGATTGGCCTGGTCGGGAATCCCGAGCATCTCCATTTCGATGGGGGTAATTACGCGGCTTTCGACTTCTTCCGGGGTCATGCCAGGGGCCTTCAGGATGATCTTGACCTGCGTCGAACTAATGTCGGGAAAGGCATCAATCGGCAGATTGATAAATGACCACGCACCCCAGCTGGCAAGCGCCAAGGAAACCCCGATGACGACGAGGCGAAATGCCAGCGCCTTTTCGACCAAACGGCGCAGCATCGGTTATTCTCCGCCCAATATGACTTTGAGTTCGGACAGGCCCGACGTCGCTACCTTTTCGCCCGGAATAAGCCCTGCAGAAAGAACAACATGGTCCAACGTTCGTCCCAACACCGTGACGCTACGTTGTTCAAAGCCATTTCGAGTCCGCACAAACACGACATTCGTGCCTCCTATCCGGGTGACCGCTGCGGTCGGCACGCTGGTACCAGGCGTCCGGCTTGTTCCTTTGAGTATCGCGGTGACTGTCTTGCCGCTAACCAGCGCAGGGGAGGGGGCCATCCGCGCTTTGGCGAAAAGCGAGCGAGTGACGGGGTCAATCGTGCCGCTTACCGACACGATACTGCCTTTAGCTGGCTGTCCGCCAGATACCGGCACTTCAACCACCATGCCGGGAAAGACACTATTCGCGAGCCGCTCGGGGAGCTGAAGGTCGAGCATCAGGGTGGAAGTATTTTCCACGACAAACGGTGCGGTCATGCCGTCGACAGGCCCGCCAGTCTGGACGTTAACCAAAGCTAGGCGACCGGTAATCGGTGCGCGAAGTGTTATCTCGCCACTCGCATTTGCCCCCGACTGGTTTAGAACGCGGGTATTCTCGGCAACGTCAACCTGTGCCTGGCGCACAGCAGATTGTGCTTCATCACCCCGTGCGCCCGCAATAATGCCTTCGCGTGCCAGCTGCGCGGTGCGCGCTGCTGTTGCCTTTGCCAAATCGAGCCGCGCATGGGCCCTGGCCAGCTCAGCACCATATTGCACAGGTTCCCGACTGCGCACGATAGCAAGCGGCTGGCCGCGCTTCACGACCTGGCCCGGCACAACGAAAAGGCGAATGACGGAGCCTGGGAAGGGGGCTGTCACTGCCACCCTTGCTTCGGGTGGTAGTGTTACAAGTGCCGGCACATTGCCCAAGGCCGCGTCCGATGCAGCCTGGGATGTTGCGGTTGTTATGCCAAGCTTTTCGATTTGTGCAGCAGTCACCAAATGAGTCTGCCCTGACTGGAGCACAGGTGGAGCTGTTAGGGTGTCACTATCCCCTGAATTGGTCCACCATAGACTGCCAGCAAACAGAAATGCTGCTGCCAAACCGAGGATGAAGATCAATCGTTTTTGTTCCATGTCCTGGATTGTTGCTGACGAAGCTGACAAAAGACTGACAAAATGTCAGAGTGCCGTCAGCTTTGGCTGTAGAATAAGAAACAGAAAAGAATTGAGTCGATAATGCGCGTACTGCTTGTGGAGGATGACGACGAACTGGGCCGCCGCTTGACCCAAAGATTGCAGAGTGCAGGGATCGCGGTCGATTGCGCGCGCCATGCGGACGAAGCGCGGCTCTGGCCGGATATTGAGTCCATGACCGCCATAATTCTCGATCTTGGGCTTCCGGACGGTGATGGCCTCGACCTTCTGCGCTATTGGAGGGCGAAGGCGGCAGCTTTGCCCATCCTCATCCTGACTGCACGGGGCGGCTGGCGTGACAAGGTGGAGGGACTGAATGCGGGTGCGGATGATTTTCTGGTGAAGCCCGTGCGTTTTGAAGAACTGCTAGCGCGCATTCATGCGATGTGTCGCAGGCATGATGGCCGGGCAACGTCGGTTTTGACTGCCGGTAACCTGTCACTCGATCCCGTTGGAAAGATTGTTACGCTGGGTGGATGCCCACTTTCGCTAAGCCGAAAGGAATTTAACCTCCTTCACCTGTTTCTTCGTCGACCGGGTCATATCCATTCGCAAGCCGATCTTGTCGAACAACTCTACGCACTGGAAGCAGAACGCGACCATAACGCGGTTGAAGCACATATTAGCCGCTTGCGCCGCAAGGTCGGGAAAGAACGGATCCAGACAATGCGCAGCATGGGGTATAGGTTTATCGCATGAGCATTCGTCTCAACAGTCTGCGCGTTCGGTTTCTCACTGCTATTTTGCTGTGGGTGGTGCTGGGCATCGGTGCCATCTGGTATTCGTCAGTCCGGTTGTTCAGCATGCACGTGGAAGCGCAATACCATGAAGAATTGGAGGTCCATGTCAAGGAGCTGGCAGGCCTAATGATACTAGATGCCTCAGGCAAGCCGCACCTTACGCGACCACTTTCCGACCCGCGATATGCGGTGCCATTATCGGGCTTTTACTGGCAGGTCACGCGGCCAGGATTCGGTACTGTCAAATCGCCATCTATGACCCGCGGCGGGCTTGAATATGATTTCGCAGATTCGCCTGATATTCTCCACCACGTAGCAAACGGACCGACCGGGAAGACCATCGTTTACGGCTTGGTTCGAGCGGCGTCTTCCGGCGCGCCGACCCATTTTGTCATAGCAACCGATGAGCGGCATCTGCAGAGGATCATAGCCGTATTCACCCAGGAATTGACGGTTTGGCTGGCCTTGCTTGCACTTGCGCTAATAACGAGCGGCTTAGCAATTATAACCTTCGGCTTGCGCCCATTTGGCACGCTTGCAAGGAGTATCCGCGATTTGCGGGTGGGCAATGCGGCGGCGATAACGGGCTCGTATCCAGACGAAATTCAGGAGGTGGTCACCGATCTCAATGCGTATGCGGGCCGCAACGCAGCCATCGTGGAACGGGCGCGGGTGCAGGCAGGCAATCTGGCGCATTCGCTGCGAACACCACTCGCTGTCATAACCGATGAAGCCGAATGTATGATGGAGGCCGGGAAGGCTGGAAAGCAGGCACAAGTCTTTCTCGACCAAACCCATGCCATGCAGAGGCAGATTGACTATCATTTGGCCAGGGCACGGTCGGGCGGATCGCGCCAGGCGATCGGCGCGCAGACCGTTCTGTCGGAAGTGCTGTCGCCGCTGTTAAGCGCGATGGAGCGCATATATCCCGCCAAGTCATTTGGGTTCGCAGTGGCCAGTGGCACAGCGGCGATAATTGCGTGCGATCCGGAGGACCTGAATGAAATTCTGTGTAACCTTCTCGATAATGCGGGCAAGTGGGCAGCAAGGAATATTTCCATCCGGTTCCATGAAGATGGGGAGAGGTCAGTCATAGAGATTGAGGACGATGGTCCCGGTGTAGAACAGGATTGTCTTGAACGTGCATTCGAAATTGGCGTGTCCCTTGGCGAGGATGAAGGCAGCTCAGGCTTGGGCCTTGCTATATCTCGGGACATTGCCCGCGATTATGGCGGGGATGTCACACTTGGCCGTGCAGCAAAACGTGGACTGATCGCTCGGATGGTGATTCCTCGCGTGCTTTGATCAGTCGACCCGTAGGTTTGCCCTTCTAAGCCAAATGGAGGATTATTCCCGTGAGCTAGATGGCGGCCGGTTCTGTATTCATTATGATGAAATAGAATAGTCTGGTTTTGCCTTGGGTCTATGCCGTCGCCGACACGAGCCAAGCCTTGCCTTGCATCATGACGCCTTGGTCTGCCACATGATGCTCTTGAAACAGCTCGATCAAATCTGCTTCTGCGGCTGCCCGAACATCCGGACCCTGCTCGTCCAGGACGCGTCCAGCCGCCATCGATGACAATACAAACGAGACGGCTTCGTGCGGCGCAACATTAACCCCTCCAATCGGCTGAAGTCCTTGATAGGAAGAAATGTCGATTTTTGAAAAACCGCCGCTTGCCAGTACCTCGTTCAGATAGTCCAGGTCTTCGAATGCGAAAGGCCCCGGCGTACGGGGAATGGCTGGGGGCACGTCGACATAGCGGCGAACGACGCCCATCATTTCCATCATCCACAGATTTTCACGCGGTGGCCCCCAAACGGCGAGATCGATCTGCGCGCCGGGATGTAACAGGCTGTGCAAGTTGCCAAAGGCCTTATGTGGTTCGGCGAAAAACATGCTGCCAAAGCGCGAAAAAAGACGGTCAAACGGTGCTTCGGCGAGCTGAATGCTGGCTGCATCTGCGCAGATGAAGCGAATATTGGTAACATTGGCATCGGTTGCGCGCTGGGTGGACGCGGTCGTCAGATCTGGTGAAATATCGATGCCGACGACCTCACCGCCAGGCGCAACAGACTTCGCAATGGCAATCGTCGTGCCGCCACCACCACATCCGATATCCAGAACACGTTCACCGGACTTGAATTCTGCCTGTTTCAGAAGAGCTTCGCCGATCGGTGCAATCATCCCTTCAAACCGAGCCAGGTTGGCAAGCCATTTTGCTCCCATCTCGCCTGCCCAATCTTCGCCCTTTAATGCTTCGGGGCTGCTCTCAATCCGGCCAGTCATATTGTTTCTCTCCATCAGCACGGGCAGATCCAAATCACAACTGCCGCATTTAAGATAGTGACTAATTACTATCTTGAGCGCAATATGTAAGCATGTATCAAGCAAAACTTCCAGCTGAAATTAGGCGCGCCGTTACTGTTGAGGCGGTGATCGCGCTGGCGGCGACAACAAACCCCGCCGATATTACCACTGCACAAATTTCGGCACATATGGGTGTTTCACAAGGCGCTCTTTTCCGCCATTTTGCCGATAAGCAGGCGGTCTGGGCAGCAGTCATGGATTGGACAGCCGAAACGCTGTTGGCACGCTTTGACGGAGTAACAGGTGCGACGCCTGTTGATCGATTGCGCGCAGTTTTTGCGACCCATGTCGAATTCGTCGTCGAGCATACAGGCGTACCAAGAATCCTGTTTGGCGAGTTGCAGCGCGACGGCGATGCCCCTGGAAAGGCGCGCGTGCGGGCATTAATGAGCGGATATCGCGACCGCGTCACGGGGCTACTTGATCTGGCCAAGGTGCAAGGCCAGATCAGGGAAACGACGGATTGCACGGTCGCTGCCACGATGTTCTTGGGCATGGTGCAGGGGCTCGTCATGCAGGCAATGGCCGCCGATGACTTCACCACCATGGCTGCTGTATCGGCGCGGCTTTTTGACCTATATCTTGACGGGCTGGGGGCAAATCAATGAGGTTGCCGTTTACGATAAGCCGCAGGAGCTGGATGCTGGTGGCCGTTTTGGCGCCACTACTGCTGTTGTTTGCATGGGTAGCGTTGCGGTCCGGGCCTCTGGCGCCGATCAGTGTGACGATTGTGCAAGTCGAAGAACGCGCCATTTCTCCGGCCCTGTTCGGCATCGGCACCGTCGAGGCCCGCTTCACGCAGAAAGTCGGACCAACCGCTGCGGGCCGGGTCAGCATGGTAGCCGTAGATGTAGGCGACTTCGTGAAACAAGGACAATTGCTGGCACAGATTGATCCTGTCGACCTTGACCAGCGGATCGATGCAGCCGCCGGCGGCTCTGCGCGATCAGCCTCACTGGAGCAGGCTGCGATTGCCCAGATTGCCGATGCGACAGCGCGTGTCGTGCTCGCCCAGAACCAGGCCGCCCGAACAGAGCAATTGAAGGCAGGTGGATGGGTCACCGATGCAATGGTTGATCAGCGCCGGCAGGAGCTGGCTGCATCCCGTGCAAGCCTTGCAGCAGCGCAGGCCAATAGCAATGCCGCCGGGCAAGATCGCGCAAGGCTGGGTGCTGAGCAGGCAGCGTTGATCCAACAAAAGGCCAATCTTCGACTTGTTGCTCCGCAAGCGGGGCTCGTCGTGCGAAGAGCCGTTGAACCGGGCACCACCGTGGTCGCAGGGCAGGCGGTCATTGAAATCATCGACCCGAGCCAATTGTGGATCAACGTGCGGTTCGACCAGACGCAATCGGCTGGGCTTGCGGCCGGGTTGCCGGCGAGCATCGCGTTGCGGTCCCGGCCAGATGCACCAGTTGCAGGCACCATTGAACGCGTGGAGCCCATGGGGGATGCGCTGACGGAGGAAGTGCTGGCAAAGGCACGGTTCGTTCCTCAAAACGGCATGCCTTCTATTGGTGAACTGGCAGAGGTAACAGTTGCCTTGCCTGCGCGTATCCGGACACCGGCCATCCCGAATGCAGCTGTGCACCGAATTGCTGGCAAGGTCGGAGTTTGGGTGATCCGCAAAGGCGATCTGGCATTTGTGCCGGTAAAAATAGGCGCACAGAGCCTGGACGGTTGGGTGCAGATTCTGGACGGTCTCAAAAATGGAGAGCGCATTATTCTCCATAGTGCAAAGGCTCTTTCGACAAGCAGCCGGTTCAGCATCGTCAAGACACTGCCATGATCAGCCTGGCAGGCCGCGACATCCTGCATGGCTGGGGCAAGTTTGTGCTCACCGGTGTCGGGCTGGGCCTGTTGATCGGTGTTACACTATCTATGGCCGGTGTTTACCGGGGGATGGTGGATGATGCCCAGGCGCTGCTGGATAACAGCCGGGCCGACCTCTGGGTGGTGCAGAAGGATACGCTTGGGCCCTATGCCGAACCATCGAGCCTTCCCGAAGATAGTGAGCGTCCGATCCAGGCGATGCGCGGTGTTGCGCAGGCGACAGGCGTCACGTACCTCACAATGCAGATCGCGCAAGGCGACAAGGACGTGCGGGTGATGGTGGTGGGAACCGAAATGGGCGAACCGGGATTGCCCGGCCAGCCCACGCACTTGATCGCGGGACGCCAGATCGTGCGCGGGCATTACGAAGCGGTGGCCGATGTAAAGACGGGATTTTCGATTGGCGACCGGGTTAAGGTACGCCGGAATTCCTATGCAATTGTCGGGTTGACCAGCCGGATGGTGTCATCGGGCGGTGATCCGATGCTGTTTTTGTCATTGAAAGATGCACAGGCCGCCCAGTACCAGAAGGACAGCGATGCAATTGTTCGCCAGCGCGCACGCACCGCGGCCAGTGCGCAGCTGAACCCGCCGGGCAACCCGGGAGCAGCAGCAGCTGTGATTGCCGCCCAATCGGGCAACGCCAATGTCAATGCAGTATTGGTGACGATCACGCCGGATGCCGACCCGGACGAAGTGGCCGCCGCCATCCGCCGCTGGCAGCGCCTGACTGTTTATACCCGCGCTCAGATGGAAGAGATTCTGGTTGAAAAACTGATCGCCAATTCGGCGCGGCAAATCGCCATGTTCCTTGTCATCCTATCCGTCGTCAGCGCCGCTATCGTGGCATTCATCATCTATACCATGACCATCGGCAAGATCCGCGAAATTGCCGTGCTCAAACTGATTGGTACACGCAATCGAACGATCTCGTGGATGATCTTGCAGCAGGCCTTGGGGCTAGGACTGATCGGCTTTGTTATCGGCAAAATCGCGGCAAGCCTTTGGGCGCCATTCTTTCCCAAATATGTCCTGCTGCTCCCGGCAGACTCGATCCGGGGTTTCTTCGTAGTCATGCTGATATGTACTTTGGCAAGCGTGCTCGCCATCCAAGCGGCGCTCAAGGTCGACCCGGCGGAGGCTATCGGTGGCTGAAGGCATCACACTTGAAAATGTCGTGAAGACCTATGGCAGCGGCGACACTGCGGTTCATGCACTGCGCGGCGTCAACATGTCAGTGGCGAAGGGCGAAGTGGTGGGACTGATCGGGCCATCGGGTTCGGGCAAGAGCACCTTACTCAAATGCCTCGGCGCAGTAATCGAGCCAACGTCGGGGAAAATGACGATTGGCGACCAGTGCATTTACGACAATGGCTGGAAAGTGCGCGATCTGCGTGCCCTGCGCCGCGACTTGATCGGTTTCATTTTCCAGGCGCCCTATCTGATTCCATTCCTCGATGTGACCGACAATGTCGCGTTGCTTCCCATGTTGGCGGGCAAGCCCAATGCGGTAGCGCGAAAGATGGCCCGCGACCTGCTCGATGCACTGGATGTCGGTCACCGAGCCGCCGCTATGCCTTCGCAGCTTTCGGGCGGGGAGCAGCAGCGGGTGGCAATTGCGCGCGCCCTGATCAATCGTCCGCCGGTGATCCTCGCCGATGAACCCACCGCGCCACTTGATGGGCAACGTGCCCTTGCAGTGGTGGGGTTGCTGAACGACATGGCGCAACAATTTGATACAGCGATCATCATTGTTACCCACGACGAAAAGATTATCCCGACCTTCAAGCGCCTTTACAATATCCGGGAAGGATTGACGGTCGAGGAGGTTCCCCAAGCCATTGCATTTCCTGCACCTGCCGTTGCGCTGTTCGAGGGTGACAGTTTGCAGGACAAGAGCTAGAGGCTGCTCCACATGAAAGTTCTGCGCGCCATAAACATCCAGCAACGATCTTGGGTCATCATTCTCCTCGCGCTCGCATTGTTCGTCCGGGCCGTGATCCCGACGGGTTATATGGTGGCGCCAACTTCGCTCAAACTGACAGTCCAGGTTTGCGCAGAAATGCTCACCGAGCAAACCAAGATCGAAATCGAAGTCCCGCTGACGAAAGGCGGACGGAGCGATCAGAGTGATCATGGGCAAAAGAGTTCGCCATGCGCATTTTCTGCGCTGTCGATGGCATCGACAGCGGGAGATGATAGCCCTTTACTGATCCTTGCCCTGGCAATGATGCTCGCCGCCACTGCTGCAATTGGCGCGCCGCTTTTGCGTCAACAGATAGCGCATCTGCGTCCACCACTGCGCGGGCCACCTTCAATCGCCTGACATACTGAACTGAACCGGCGGAAGACAGAGCGCGCGTCGCTGTTGCTCTCCGTCAACTTCTCCCAAGCAAATATCCATGCGCTGCGACAGCTTTGCTGGCGGGTGTGGCTTTGCATATCGTGCGAATGAATTAAACTATGAAAAGCTCAATCCTAACCCTGGCTGTTGCTATGACGGCCACCCAACCTGTTTTTGCCAGTGAGAGCGAGGAGCAATCTCCCGACGTAATCATTGTCACTGCCCCGCGACTGACGGCCACCGTGGAAGCAAGCGAAACAGAGGACGAACTATCGACTGGTCCCGACGGTGCCGCGTTTATCGCCCGTCAGCCAGGAGCTGCGCTTGTCGCCAATGGTGCGTTATCCGGGCAGGTGCAAATGCGCGGCCTATTTGGGGAACGCATCCTCTTGCGCATCAACGGCCAACATTTTGCCACCGGGGGCCCCAATGCGATGGATCCCGCCATGCATTACGCTCCGACAACGCTTATTGACCGCGTGGAAATCGCACGCGGCATTTCGCCTGTCAGAGATGGTCCAGGCCTCGGCGGCGGGATCAACACGATCCTGAAATATACGAGCTTTGGCGAAAGCCGGAACCTGTCGCCGCAAGTCGATGTTTCCAGCCAATATCGCAGCGTCGATGACAGCGTGGCCGCAGGCGGCACGGTTGGCCTTGCCAGCGACAGGTTCCGGATTGGCATGATTGCGTCTTATGAAAAGGGCGACGATATGCGCTTTCCCGGCGGTCGCATTGCCAGCACGGCGTTCAAGCGTGCGGTATACGGCGTGCAGACCGGTTTTCGTTCCGGATCCGGCGAATTCAGCTTCGAGTATCGCCGACAAGACACTGGGCGATCGGGAAATCCTCCCTTTGCGATGGACATCGTCTATTTTCACACTGACTTCGCGCGGGTTGGCTATGAAGGGGATCTCGGTGATGGAGTGCTCCTGGAAGCGCATGCCAATTACACCGGCGTCGATCACCGGATGAACAATTATGAACTGCGGCCAGCTCCGGTTGTGGCAATGACCCGGCAATCGGATACTTACGCCGACACGATGGGTGCAGACGTCGCGCTTCGTTTGGGAACAGCGGGTCGCCATATCCGGATCGGCGGGGATTTTGAACTGATCGACAAGGGCTACATGCTCTACAAC
>JBATDO010000301.1:0-2084 GCA_049663505.1 Sphingorhabdus sp. | reverse complement strand
CCTTGTCTTGAACGTCAGGTTCATGCGCTTTTGCACCCAAAAACGGGCAATCGCATGTGCCCGCGACTTGCCTGAAAGCGGACATTTGCGCGTGAGCCTTCCACGCAGATTGCTTTCGGGGAAACGGACCGATAACATCGAGAGACAAAATTAAAATGGGAGAGCGTTATGATCGGGCAAAGGTCGGCTATTTCGGCGATAGCTTTGGTGTTGAGCTGCGGGCCAGCGGCAGCAGCCTTCGCTGCACCGCCAGTGAGCACGCTCAAGTCTCAGTCAGTGGTAGAAGTCGAGACACGGACGAAGCTGGCGCAGGAGATCAACGATTCCTTGTTCAGCTTCAGCGAACTCGCTTTCCAGGAACATGAGACCGCCAGATATTTGACCGACATTCTCGAGAAGGAGGGTTTTGAAATCCAGCGGAGCGTTGCCGGACTTCCAACCGGTTGGGTCGCCCGCTGGAACAACGGCTCCGGCGGCCCGGTAATCGCGATTGGTAGCGACATCGACGGCATCCCGAAAGCAAACCAGAAGCCAGGTATCCCATGGCGCGAGCCGCTCGTTGCTGGGGCCCCCGGGCATGGCGAAGGGCATAATTCAGGTCAGGCCGTAAATATCGTAGCAGCACTGGCGGTCAGGGATCTGATGAAGCGCCACAACATTGCAGGCACGTTGCTGCTTTGGCCAGGGGTCGCTGAAGAACTGGTCGCGGGTAAGGCGTTCATGGTGCGCGAAGGCGTGTTCAAAGACGTTGACGCGGTGCTCTTCACCCATGTCGGCAACAACCTCGAAACAGCATGGGGCCAGCCGTTGGGCACCGGTCTGGTATCGGTTGAATATACGTTCAACGGCGAAAGCGCGCATTCGGCCGGTGCCCCGTGGCGTGGCCGCTCTGCACTCGATGCCGTCGAGCTGATGAACATGGGCTGGAATATGCGGCGCGAGCATCTCCGTCCCGAGCAGCGCTCGCACTACGTCATAAGCGACGGTGGCGACCAGCCGAACGTTGTGCCTTCCGTGGCGTCGGTCTGGTATTTCTTTCGCGAACAGGATTTCAAGGGTATCCAGAAAAGCTTCGACATCGGCAATACTATATCGGAAGCGGCCGCGAAGATGACAGACACAACGGTCACGCGCCGAATCATTGGCACTGCGGCTCCAAGACACTTCAATCGGCCGATTGCGGAAGCGGCCTATGAAAACATTAAAGCGGTCGGGCTCCCGAAATGGACTCCTGGGGAACAGGCCTTTGCCAAGCTCGTCCAGAAGAATACGCAAGCAGAAAAGCAGGAGGGTCTTGCTATCGAGCTCAAGAAGTTTGAGCCGCCGTTGGCGGAACCGAAGAGCGGGGGGTCCGACGACATCGGTGACGTGTCATGGATGGTACCGACGATTACCATCAACTATCCGTCCAACATCCCAGAACTGCCCGGCCACCATTGGTCCAATGCGATCGCCATGGCGACACCTATTGCTCACAAAGGCGTGGTGGCAGGCGCAAAGGTCGTCGCTATGACGACGCTTGACCTTCTCACCGATGCCAAACTGCGCCAGGCGGCTAAAGACTATTTCACGAACGTCCAAACTAAGACGCAGAAGTATCTTCCGATGATCGGCCCGGCCGACAAACCCGCGATCGAGATCAACGCTGACATCATGGCCCGCTACAAGCCCGAGCTCAGCAAATATTATTATGACCCTGTGCGATACCCGACCTACCTAGACCAACTCGGCATTCAATTTCCGGTGCTAGAAAAGCCGACGGGGACTAACGGCGGCAAATAGCGGCCCTTCAGCCCCCGCGAATGTCTTCTGTGGATGGCTCCCGCATTGCAAGCGCAAAATTGATGACGTGGCGTTGGTCGGGTGCAGACTTCTGTCCGGCCTGTTGATGCAGCCGTGGTAGAGGATGCTGGCCCTGATGGTATCCATGAACTGGGTCCCGTACTGCAAAACAGGCTTTCACGCCTTGGACATTCGCTGGGTTGTCATCGGCATTTGCCCGGCGCGAGCTGGCGCGGCAATGGGCGGCCTGCGGCAACGCCGGTGGGCGCCCCGTTCTCGACGGCGACGTGGCCGTTCACCAT
>JBATDO010000300.1:0-4075 GCA_049663505.1 Sphingorhabdus sp. | reverse complement strand
TGGTCTGCGCCCGAACTTCCTACCAGTTATAAGTAGAGCCCTTGACCCTTTTGTTGCCCGGGATTGGGCGTGAAGGCAACAACCGGGTTGGGGGTTAACCCCCAACCCGGTTTGCCATCTGATTTGGCCGCCATTTCTGCCGGGGTCATATTCCCCAAGCTCGAATGAGGCCGGTAATGGTTATAGTCGTGCCGCCATTCAGCGAGCACCTCTCGGGCATGGCCCAGGCTGGAGAACAACGTCTCGTTCAGACATTCATCGCGCAAGCGGGCGTTGAAGCTCTCGATAAACCCGTTCTGCTGTGGTTTGCCTGGCGCGATATAATGCCACTCCACCTGCCGGTCTTTTGACCAGCGCAGGATCGCCATGCTTGTAAGTTCCGTTCCGTTATCGCTGACCACCGTTCCCGGCTTGGCCAACCGTTCCAGGATCGCCATATCCAGCTCACGAGCGACCCGTGCACCCGAGATCGACGTGTCAGCAATGAGCCGGACGCACTCGCGCGTAAAATCATCGACCACCGCAAAGATGCGGAACCTTCGACCACACATCATTGCATCGGATACAAAATCGAGGCTCCAGCGCTGGTTGACACCTTGCGGCAACTCAAGCGGACGACGCGTCCCTAGCGCCCTTTTGCGGCCACCTCTGCGACGCACCTGCAACCGTTCCTCACGATACAGGCGCCGGAACTTCTTGTGGTTCATGTGCAGACCTTCGCGACCCAAAAGCCAGTGCAGACGGCGGTAGCCAAACCGACGACGTTCTGCTGCCAAGCCACGCATCCGCTCCCGGACAGCCGCATCGTCACTTCGCCTGCTCGCATAGCGCACCGTCGTTCGGTCAACGCCAAGCGTATCGCAGGCACGGCGCTGGCTGACTTTGAAGATCGTCTGAAGATGCGATACCGCCTGCCGCTTGGCGGCAGGCGTCACCACTTTTTTGCTCCAATCTCCTTGAGCATCGCGTTATCAAGCATTGTGTCAGCCAAAAGCCGCTTCAGACGCGCATTCTCCTCCTCAAGCTGCCGAAGCTTGCGGGCGTCGGAGACTTCCAAACCCCCATACTTGGCCTTCCACTTGTAAAAGGTCGCCGGACTGAGACCGTGACGCCGACATACCTCGGCTGTCACCATTCCCGCCTCCTGTTCCTTCAATATCGCAATGATCTGTTCTTCGCTGAATCTGCTTCGCTTCATTTATCCGACTCCAAGCTGGATCGGACTCTACTCAAATTTGGAGGAAATCTAAGGGCTCAGACCAAAGCTCCTGTTGCCTGATCACAAGTTTGACTGGCGCGGACATACCTTGGGTCAGCGCCAGTAAACGCTGCGCCAATCGCTTGGGAGCCGACATGTTCCGAAGATCGATCAAATCATCAAGCGCCTCTTGCAATTGATGCGCAAGCAGACGCAACAACTCTCTTGTCACATCTGGTGACTTGGCCATGGCTTGGGTCAGCATCAAATCGCTAATCCACAATGTCTGTGTTCGACCAATTGCTTGCGCATCAACTACACGAGGGAACCGCCCCAAGCAGCCCAGCTCGCCAAAACTGTCTCCCGGCCCCATGATAAGCAATGCTTGCATGTTTCCATGCGTGTCATAGTGGCCGAGTTTAACTTGCCCCTTTTCGATCAGCCAAAGCCCGTCTGCATGATCGTTACGGTGATAGACAAATTGACCATCGGGAAACGTCTTGCGAATCGCACCACAGCGCAACTTGCCTTGCAAATCACGCGGAAACGCTTGAAAAAGCGATGGTGCAGAAATGGAACGCCCTGAATGTTCTATCATTGCCTTTGATTGTAAAGCATTTGACATTGTTAAGCCAGAAACAGTCATATCAATGTCATATAAACAAGCCCTTTCGGAGTCGCGGCCTTTGGGGAAAAGCTGAAATTCCGACTTGGGCAGTTGCCCATCGGGGCCTTTTGGGCACAGTGGCTGGAGAGAGCTGCTGCGTTCTGGCGGCGCGCTGGTTGCTCCTTTTCTGGCCGGCGCGTCGCCAAGTTCATGTTCGGCAATAACAGGATAGCAATCGGCGCATAGTTCGAATTGATCTCAACCGATTGGCCATATCCCTTGCCAGAGGAAAAAAGCGCCAGGCGGCTGGCTATCATGGTGCTTTGACTATCTCTGCCCACTCGGATTCCTCAATCACTCGGACACCAAGTGCAGTTGCCTGTTTCAGTTTTGAACCGGCACCAGGCCCAGCCACAACCAGGTCCGTCCTGGCACTTACCGAGCCCGCAGTTTTTGCACCCAACGCCTCGGCTTGAGACTTGGCTTCGTCCCGGCTCATTGTTTCCAACTTTCCGGTAAAGACAATG
Organism: Sphingorhabdus sp.; assembly: GCA_049663505.1. GTDB lineage: Bacteria > Pseudomonadota > Alphaproteobacteria > Sphingomonadales > Sphingomonadaceae > Sphingorhabdus_B. Next base: position 1,743 of record JBATDO010000300.1, on the reverse strand, counting down.
GTTTTGCCAGTCCATTCACTGTCGCGCGAATTTGAGACAAAAGCAGGTGGCTGAACCTCCCTCATGAGGTCATCCCAAACGTTGCGATTATGTGGCTCATGGAAAAAATCGCCCAGCGCCTGAGCAACTGTGGGTCCGATGCCGTCGATCGAAGTTAGCTCATCAATCGCGTTGGGGTCACCTTGTGCTAGCCGCAAACCCACGGACTTGATTGCATCGAGTGTACCGAAGTTCTTAAACAGGTCTCTAGCAGTGACATTTCCAATATGTCGAATACCAAGTCCGAACAGCAAACGGCTGCCATCTGGGGCGCGCTTTGCCTCAATCGCTTCCAAGAGATTGTCTACGGACTTAGCCTGCCAGCCTTCGCGGGCCAGAATTTCACTGCGCTTTTCACGCAAGCGAAAAACATCGGCAGGACTTTCCAGCCAACCCAATTCGAAGAATTCCTGAACCGTTTTTTCGCCAAGCCCTTCGATATCCAGTGCTGCCCGACTAACAAAGTGGACAAGTCGCTGAACGCGCTGGGCTGGGCAAATCAGTCCGCCTGTGCAACGGACATCTACCTCGCCCTCCTCAGCGACTGCTTCAGAACCACATTCAGGACAATGATCGGGGAACACAAAGGCATCACGCGGCGAATTTCGAGTTAGATTCTCGACGATCTGAGGGATGACATCCCCGGCTCTTTGCACCACGATGCGATCGCCGGGGCGGACGCCTAGCCGGGCAATTTCATCTCGGTTGTGCAATGTGACATTGGACACCACTACCCCGCCCACGGTTACCGGCGTCAATCGGCCAACCGGCGTCAGCTTTCCGGTGCGACCAACCTGGATATCGATCGCCTCTAACGTGGTTTGAGCCCTTTCTGCGGGAAACTTGTGTGCAATCGCCCAGCGCGGAGATTTTGCGACAAATCCGAGGCGGTCCTGCCATTCGAGACGGTCCACCTTGTATACCACACCGTCGATGTCATAGCCCAACTCCGCTCGCTGGCGTTCAATCTGATCGTAATGTGCAAGTGCACCCTCGAGATTTGCAACTCTCACGAGAAAGCGTGAAACTGGCACTCCCCAAGCCGCAATAGCCGACATCACGCCTGCTTGCGTGTCAGCAGGCAGTGCACTGACTTCTCCCCATCCATGCGCAAAAAAACATAACGGTCGCCGCCCGGTGATATTGGCATCTTTCTGTCGCAACGACCCTGCAGCGGCATTGCGTGGGTTCGCGAAAAGCTTGCCTCCGATCTTGCTCTGTTCATGGTTGAGGGCAATAAAATCAGATTTTGCCATGTAGACCTCGCCTCGCACTTCAAAGATGGCGGGCACTTCACCGTTCAAACGCTGTGGAATATCAGGGATATGGGCGACATTGGCAGTAACATCTTCTCCTTCCGCGCCATCTCCCCGAGTTGCAGCTTGCCGCAGCACTCCATCAACATACCGGACAGACAGTGACAGGCCATCGATCTTGTCCTCGGCGGTCAACGCAACGTCTGTACTTTCGGTCAGGTTCAAAAAGCGCCGAACGCGCGCAACAAAATCGATCACGTCCTGTGGTGAAAAGGCGTTGTCGAGACTCATCATGCGCTTGGCATGTGTAATCTTCTTCAATCCTGTGCCGTCAACTGTCGCCCCCACCTGTCTGCTGGGGCTATCTGCGCGCACCAAGTGAGGAAACGCCGCTTCCAATTCACTGTTCCGTCGGACCAGACCATCATATTCGGCATCAGAAATCTCG
>JBATDO010000299.1:0-2411 GCA_049663505.1 Sphingorhabdus sp. | reverse complement strand
AGAGCAAACCCGACCGTGCTGCGCGACTGAACTTCCCCAGGTCGGGCAAAGGCAGGCGGCGGCAAAAGTTCTTCCTTGTTGACCCGTCCGCTGGAACTTGCGGCTGCACCGAACCCGCCGGGCAGCGCAGTGCTAGCTGTTCGGCCATCGACGTTGACCACCACATTGCCTTCGACGACTTCGGTCAGCGATGCATCGGGGCCGTCATAGCCGATCCTGAAAACCGTGCCGCGGACGGCCGAGATGGCAACCGGTGTTCGCATTCTGAACCGACTGCGATTGTCGCGCAGCGGTACAACCGTAGTTTCGGTCCGCCCTCGCTCGATCGCGAAATCGGTATCGGTGCCTCGTGTCAGAAGATAAGTGCGCAACCTGATCACTCGAACCCGCGCGTTCGAGGGCAAGGCAATTCGCGAACCCCCGTCCAGCTGCAGTGTCAGATAGCCGTCAACTCCGGTTTCGACGACATCGCCCTCGGTAACCCGCCCGCCCAGTTCCAATGGCATTGAACGCCCAGCTCGCGTCACATGGGCGGACCCACGCAACGATATGACCGTAGCTGACAATCGCGAAAATTTGAGCACGCTTGTCGGGATGACGATCTTCGCGCCGACCCTCAGACGATTGGAATCTGTCAGTCCGTTGGCCCGCTCGACCTGCAGATAGGCGGTAGGAGAGACAAAATACCGTTGGCCAAGACCGATCAAGGTATCGCCTTCGCGGATTGTGTAGATGATTTCGTCTTTGTCGCGAGACAGTTCCTGCGCCCACAGTGGAGTAACCGACACCAAAGGTACGGCCAACAGCAGGAGTGCGAGGCTAAGTCGCTTGGTCATTCGTTCGCGTAGGTATCCAACCTATAACCGTATCCAAAGATCGTTTGGAGACGATGGCCGTTTTCCGGCCGCAAGTCGAGCTTGGTGCGTACCTTGGAAACATGCATGTCGAGCGTTCGCGTCGAGAGATCGACCGCATTGTTCCAGATTTTTTCAAGGATGTATCCGCGCGACAAGGGGCGCTGCAAGTTCTCGAAGAACAGCAGCGCAAGTTCAAACTCCTTTGCCGTCAAGCGCACTACCTTGTCATCAAAGCCCACGGTCTGATCCAGCCGGTCAAACGAGTAGCGGCTATGTTGTTCCAGCCTTGATCCGCGCTGATCGTCCTGGCCCCTTCGCAGGGCTGCGGCGACCCGGGCACGGATCACTTCCTCACTCCCTGGTTTTGAGATAAAATCGTCGGCACCCGCATCGAGCGCGTGAACTATGTCCTGCTCGTCATTTCGAGAGGTGAGCACAATGATCCGCGGGACTTGGCGGAGGTTTTGTCTGGCCCAGGCGATTACGTCGAGTGCTGAAAACCCCGGCATATTCCAATCGAGCAGCAGCAGATCGAAGGTTTCGTTCTTCAACGCAGCGACAACCCCGTGACCTCTGGCGAAGCACATGCAGGTGTGCCCGGCTCGCTCAAGCACGCCCATCGCGTAGTCCAGCGCCTCCTTGTCATCGTCTGCAATCGCGATCCGCATTCAAGTTTCCACATTCAAATCCAAGCTTCATTTTGGTCTCTTACGCAAGAATGTTGACTTGGGCCTCATTCCAAAGGAAAATTTACAACAATTTACAGGACTTTTGGGAAAGGGCTTGTAATTCCACGCACTTTCACCGTCGCTTGGAAAGCTGCAGATCGGTCTTAGTGCCGGAGAGTGATATGGCGGGCAAGGTGAAGGGCCAATGTCGGCTTTTTGGCGGGACATGAAAACTGTCCATTCGTCGTCGAAGCTCAATTTGCCCACCGCCACACCGTAAATTTGCCAACAACTAGCCTTCCATGGCTTCCTCGTGACGGTAGGAAGCAGGATTTCAGCACAAATTACTGAATTCTACATAATTGCCACTTTATCGGGGCCAAAGCTCTCCTAGCTAATTCCGAGTCGGAAATCCGTGGCTTTCGGATTCAGGCGAGTCGCTGGTGGCGCGTTGCACAGCCGCAAATGTCGAGATTCCTTACAACGTTTTACGTTTGCACAACTGTTTGTTTACCATCTTGCGGGCATATGGACCTCGTTGAAAACAGCAACGGGTCCATCAAATGCCTTTCATGCAATCCACTGAACGCAATAACGCCTGGTGTGCGTTGCCACTAAAGCGCAGTGGTGTTGCCGTGCTCGCTTTGGCGACAGCGCTGGCCAGTACGCCGGCCTATGCCAATCCAGCAGCTAACGTCGCAAGTTTCTCGCGGACCACAGCCGGCGCAATCTCGACCCCCGTTCCCGATGGCATCTGCGCGGCGGTTACTTCGACCCGTGGCGGCGCAGGTGCCTCTTCGGGTACGACGGCAGCGCTTGGCGGCATCGGCGCCTCCGGTGCAGTCATCAACGCGCGCTTCAATGTTCTGCCCGGCCAGGCAGTGAC
>JBATDO010000298.1:0-2680 GCA_049663505.1 Sphingorhabdus sp. | reverse complement strand
GTGCGGGGCGACCTTCCTTTCCTGGATCTGTCGGGGCTTGCTTGTCTGCAAGATCAGATGCGCGAGGGCGAAAACGCAGGGCACTGTTGGGAACGCGCACAACATTGGTTCTTGAGCCGGTAATGATATCGACATTTGCCGTCATTCCCGGAAGCAATTTGCCATCCAGATTGTCGACATCAACAATGACCAAGTAGCTGACCACGTTTTGAGTTTCGGTTGCAGCCTTGCGAACTTGACGAACTTTCGCGATGAAGACATCGTCTGGGTAGCTATCGACGGTGAAGCGGACATCCTGGCCCTCTTTGACCTGTCCAATATCTGCCTCGTCGACCGATGCTTCTACCTGCATCTTGGTTATGTCGGCCGCAATTTCGAATAGATTTGGGGTCTGGAAGCTGGCGGCAACGGTGGTTCCGGGCTCAACCAGCTTGTTGATGATAACACCGCTTGAGGGCGCAATGATCTTGGTGCGGCTGAAATCGAGGCGCGCTGATGATAGCTCGGCACTACCCTGCTCGATTTGTGCTTTTCCGCTTTGTATCTGCGCCATGCTGACCCGCAGCGCGTTGCGGGCGCTGAGTAGGCGGCTTTCGGCCACGTCCAGGCCAGCCTTCGAAACGAAACCCTTTTCAGCCAGAGCTGCCTGGCGGGCGAAATCGCGTTCCTGGATCTGGAGTTCTGCACGTGCGCGCGCGACATTGGCATCCGTCTGGGAAAGATTGGCCTGGGCAAGTGCGACTTGCGCTTCGGCCTGCCTAACCCGGGCGCCGACCCTTGTGGGATCGATCTCGGCAAGGACTTGGCCCGCCACGACCCGTGAATTGAAATCAACGTAGACTTTTGTCACTTGCCCGGAAACTTCGCTCCCAACCTTGATCGTATTGAGCGCGCGCAGTTTTCCGCTTGCCGAGACTGACCGCTGGATATCGCCTTTCGCGATTTTCTCGGTGACATATTCATAATCGGGGGGGCTAGGCCAAAACAATCCCTTCAGGATCACCAGCAGCGCGACCACGAGGATAATCGACCAAATCGGGTGACGCTTAACCCATGTGCTCGTTGCACCCAGCATAGTCCCACCGTCCCGCTAAAAAGAATATGAAGCTTGTATATTCAAAGGCAAGGCAACTGGCTAGCGGATTAACCCGAATCCGGCATAGAAAAGCCCACCGGAATTTCTCCCGGTGGGCTCGTGTAAGTTATTGATTGAAGAATTTATTCTTCCTCGCCGGCATCCTCGACCAACAGGTCATCGGCGATGGCATCGTCGATCGCTGCGTCGTCAGTGGTGAAGTCATCAGCAATGACCTTTGCAAGGACATCATCACCAATTGCAGCTTCAGGACCCTGCGCCAGTTCCGCTGCATGCTCTTCAGCTGCAGTTTCCGGGGCGATGAGGCTTTCCTGCAGCTTTTTGTAACTGGCACGAAGTGCAGCGTCCCGGCTGTTGGCAGTAACCCGCATGCGGTTCATGGCAGAGCCAGTACCTGCAGGTATCAGTCGACCAACGATCACGTTTTCCTTCAAACCGGACAGGATGTCCTTCTTGCCTTCAACTGCCGCCTGCGTCAGCACGCGGGTGGTTTCCTGGAAAGAAGCCGCCGAGATGAAGCTGCGGGTCTGCAGCGATGCCTTTGTGATGCCGAGCAGTACCGGCTTACCGACCGCAGGCTTATGGCCCTTGGGCAACTTGGCGTTGACGGCATCCATTTCTTCCCTGTCAACCTGTTCTGCTGCCAGCAATGTTGTGTCACCACCGTCGGTGATTTCAACCTTCTGCAACATCTGACGAACGATGGTCTCGATGTGCTTGTCGTTGATCTTCACGCCCTGCAGACGATAGACTTCCTGGATTTCTGCAACCAGATATTCTGCCAATGCCTCGACGCCCATGACTTCAAGAATGTCATGTGGATCGGGGGACCCGGAAATCAGGTTATCGCCCTTGCGAACGAAATCGCCTTCCTGCACGTCGAGAACCTTGGACTTGGGAATGAGATATTCAATCCGGTCCCCTTCTTCGGGTACGATCGCGATCTTGCGCTTTGCCTTATAGTCACGCACGAATTCGACGCGGCCAGATATCTTGGCAATAACGGCACAATCCTTGGGCTTGCGTGCTTCGAAAAGCTCGGCAACCCGCGGCAGACCACCGGTGATGTCGCGCGTCTTGGCTGATTCCCGGGTAACACGAGCGATAACATCGCCAGCCTGTACCTCAGCACCGTCCTCGACCGACAGCATTGTTCCAGGTCCGAGCAGATAGCGACCTGCTTCACCACTGTCGCCGTCAAGCAAGGTCAGGCGCGGACGCAGTTCCTCTTTCTTGGCGCGACCGATGGAACGGTCTTCCGTGATGACGCTCTGGGCAATACCCGTCGCTTCGTCGGTCTGCTCGCTCAGCGTACGGCCGTCGATCAGGTCCTGGAATTTCACAATACCGGATTTGTCGGTAATAACCGGCATGGTGAAAGGATCCCAGTCAGCCAGACGTGCACCTGCTTCCACTTCGTCGCCATCTGCATAAACCAGGGTGGCACCATAAGGCAGGCGATGGATTTCGAGCTCACGCCCATCCCGGTCGAGAATGACCAGCTCCCCGTTGCGCGCCATGGCAAGGCGACGGTTGCGCTTGTCGATGATGGTTGGAAGATCACGGTACATGACCTTGCCTGCT
>JBATDO010000297.1:0-13106 GCA_049663505.1 Sphingorhabdus sp. | reverse complement strand
ATCCTAGGCGATGCACAGTGGCAATGGCTTGCAGAAGAACTTGAAAAGCCTGCAGAATTGCGGTTCATTATTTCCTCGATCCAGCTTGTCACAAGTGCGCACGGCTTTGAAAGCTGGTACAATTTTCCCAAGGAGCGTGAGCGTTTTTATCGACTTCTGGCAGAAAGGGGCGTGAACAATGCCGTGCTGCTTACCGGTGACCGGCATGCCGGTGGGTTTTATCGGACCAGTCAACCCGGACTTGCAAAACCACTTTGGGAATTCACGTCAACGTCATTGAATTTCGCATTCGGCAAGGGCGACAATGGCGACAAGGAACCAGATCCCACGCGGACAGGCGGTTTTTGGGGCATTCCCAATTTTGGGCAAGTCGACATCGACTGGTCGGCAAAAAAGGTGACTATGACGCTACGCAAGGACGACGGCAGCATCATCGAGACGCAAGCGATTAACGCTCTCGATTGACCACAGAATAGTCGACTTCCACGACCTTTTCCATGACGGCATCGCGTATTGCCTGCGCAGTTGACAGCGGTAACGCAACCATCTCCATCGTTCCGCCAGATATTCCGAGTTTGAGCGTGGCCAGTCCCAACCTTCGCGAAATGGGGCCCCGGCAAATTTCGGCCGTCTGCACTTTTACATGCGGCGCGATCAGCAGCTTTTGAAGCCACCAACCCCGTCGGAGATATATCTGCTCATCTCCAATTGCATAACTGTAATGCTTCCAGTCGAGCCAAAACAGCAGCGCCAGGGGGATTGCCACGAGCAATGGTGCCAATACGCGAAACATTGCGACCTCGGGCAAAAATGCTGCAGCGCCGACTACTCCCAGTAGGACTGGGGCAATGAGCCATATGCGGATGGTCCAATGTCGCCGGTCACCTCGTCGCATTTGCGTGTCGCTGGTCGGTCCGATGATATGTGCCGCTTCCGCAATCGGCCATATCTCAGATAGTTTTGCGAACGGTGCAGCCACATAATTGCTTTCCTCCTTGCTGTCTTGCGCAAGGCTCACGAATTTCAGGGCATACCAGCCGCGCCGCTTTCGAACTGGTCCGGTTTCGATCACTGCCGCCTGGACCCTGTGCGCAGGCATTACGACATCTGTAAGTGTCAGCAATCCGCGACGCCTTCGGAATCCCTTTTCGGTGCGGTCGAGCCGGAACCCATGCTCCTTTAAGGTCGTGCGAATGACGCCGGAGGCAAATCCGACGAATAGGAGCATCGCAAGTGCAATCGTTGCGAAAATGACCCGCGCTGCCACACTGATCCCGTTTATCTGGTCAATATCGACCCCTCGATCTTCCGCTATCCCGATCCATGCGCCGATATCCCACAAATCGAAGGGCAGCAGGAAATCGAGCTGTTGGGCCGCACCGCCGAGGATTGCGAAGATGACCAAAGAGAACGAGTATAGGCCCAAGGTGAGGACACGCACGGTGTCCATGACAAATATCGGCGCAGCGACTGAGATCTCGCCCGGCTCTTGCGGAACGACATCCGTTACGGCACCGCCTTTTCGGGCGCGCACCAGTTCACGCAGGCGCTCCGCTTCCTCGATCGCCACGAAGCTCAGCTTGGCATCATCGCCCTCGCCGCCACCGGTTTCGAACTTGACCTCGCCAAGACCCAACATGCGCGCAAGAGGCCTTTGCTCAACGCTCACGTCCTGTATGCGTTCATAGGGAATTGAACGTGCTGTCCGGTTCACAATCCCCTTCTCGATGCGGATGTCGTGCATGCCGATAAAATAGCGAAACCGCATCCACGCTACCCAACGCACGAACAGGCTGAGCAGGAGCGCCGCTGCAATCACGAAAGGTATGAGGACCGGGTTGTTGGCCGATCTTACTCCGAAGACCCCGGCAAGCACGGGAACAGCCAACTGCGGCAGTCCGGTCACGAACCCCACGAGCAAGCCCGACACGTGAAGCCGTTCGCCTGTTTGGGCGTCATGCTCACCAGGGGCATGATCCTGGTTATCGGTCAAATTTCGTCCTGTCGTATCGCTGTTCGAATGGCTTCACGCATCGTGAGCGCGTCAGCGTGACGCAATCCGGGCAACGCGACCGCGCTGTTATGGTTCCCAGCAGTATGTACCGTGAGAGTTGCCAGCCCGAAGTGGCGATCAATCGGCCCTTGATCAACATCAATGTGCTGGATGCGGCCGAAGGGCACGACGGTATCGCGAAAGAACATGTACCCGCGAACGATACGCAGTCGGTCTGCGCGCATGGCGAAGCCCCAGTGCCTGTATTTGCGGAGCGGGACAAAAAAGGCGACGTAGAAATAGAGCAAGAGGATGGGTAAGACTATCGTTCCAGGTGGCGATAATTCTGCGATTTCCAATATACCACCGCCTACGAGAAATGGCAGCCCTGCAAGAGCGAAGGCTATTCGCGTGGTCGTGATATAGGCCGGGTCAAGCGGAATGATTTCTTCATTGGTATTCTCGATCATTCCCGAGATATGCGCAGACTGTATTGCATATGCAAGACGCTTTAACGCGCCAATGCCTCGTTTGCCTCGCCTACCAGCTTGGCGATAATGTCTGCGACCGGCCGTTCCGCATGTACCATGCCCACCGATTGGCCAGCCATGACCGAGCCGTATTCCACATCGCCGTCGATGACTGCACGGCGCAGGGCGCCGGCCCAATATTTCTCAATCTCGAGCTGCGCCGTTTCCATATCGATTTCTCCTGCATCCAGCAGCAGCGCCACCTCGACCTGCTTGCGGGTAAATTCTTCAGTGCCCTTGTTCTTCAAGGCGCGTACCGGAATGACAGGCAAACGGGGATCGATTTGTACGCTCGCTACCGCATCGCGTGCATTTGCTCGCAGGAACGCGGCCTTGAAGTTAGGATGTGCGATACTTTCATGTGCGCAGACAAAACGTGTACCAAGCTGCACGCCGGCCGCACCCATCTCCAGATAGCTCGCCATCAATCCGCCCCGAGCGATTCCGCCTGCAACAAACACGGGCAGCTGCTCACCGACTTCCGGCAGGATTTCCTGTGCGAGCACCGATGTCGCAACAGGACCTATATGACCACCGGCCTCACTACCTTCGATAATCAGCGCGTCCACGCCTGAGCGAACAAACTTCTTGGCTAGTGTCAGCGCGGGCGCAAAACAGATAACCTTGGCGCCGAAATCCTTGATTGCCTCGATGCTGCCCTTGGGTGGAAGTCCACCAGCCAATACGACATGGCTAATTTCATATTTTGCGCACACCGCGATCAGGTCCATGATTTGCGGGTGCATGGTAATGAGGTTTACGCCGAAGGGCTTGGATGTCATCGCCTTTGTCGCTGCTATTTCTGCATCCAGCAGGTCAGGCGTCATCGCGCCGCAGGCGATAACACCAAAGCCACCGGCGTTGCTGATCGCGCTGACAAGATTGCGTTCGGAAACCCAGGACATGGCACCGCACATGATGGCGACGTCGCACCCAAGAAAATCTGTACCGCGTTGCATAAGATGGGAAAGTTTGGACATGACGGGCGCAGTAGCGTCCAGCTCACATTGCAAGCAAGCAAATTAACGCGGCAACTGGCTTGGTAGCGATATGGCGCGATCGGGCACCGGGAAGTCGCGATCAAAGGCGGGTGCAAGGCTGTGCACCCAATGCTCGGCGAGGCCAAATCTCGTCACATGACGATCTGCATAACGCCGCCGTGTTGGAACAGGGGGCAGGTCACTCGTTAGGACCGCCGCATTGCCGTTAATCCAGGCCCATAATCCATACTATTGCGCCAGGAATAAAGCATGGCATGGCATGCAACCCCTGCGGGGAATTCCGCGGCGCTGACTGCACCCCGGTATCTATCAGGAATTTCTGCAAATCATAAAGATTACGAAATCGCGACGTTATTCGGCGTCCAACCCATATGCCGTGTGAAGAACGCGTACGGCGAGTTCAGTCTCGTCTTCATCGATCAGTACGGACACCTTTATTTCCGAAGTGGAGATTGCCTGGATATTTATCTTACGATCGGCAAGCGAGGTGAACATCGTTGATGCGACCCCGGCATGGCTCTTCATCCCGACACCAACAACGGAGATCTTTGCCACTTTTGTGTCCGCGATCACGCGATTGAACCCGATTGCGTCGCGCTGGTTCTCCAGGATATCTGTGCAGCGCGCGAGATCGGCTTGAGGGACAGTAAAGGTGACATCTGTCTCACCCTTGTCGCGACCAACATTCTGGATGATCATGTCGACGTTGATATTGGCTTCGGCCAGCGGCGCGAATATGTGGGAAACTGCGCCGGGCCTATCCGGCACGCGGGTCAGGGTAATTTTCGCCTCATTCTTGTCATGGGCGATGCCGGTGATCAGTTGGCGTTCCACTTGCGCATTCTCCAATTCTTCATCGCTTAAGATCATCGTGCCAGGTATGCTGTTGGCATCGGGTGCGCCTTCCTCGGTGAACGAAGATAACACCTGCACACGAACATTTTCTTTCATCGCCAACCCTACCGAGCGGGTTTGCAGGACCTTAGCGCCCACGCTCGCCAGCTCGAGCATTTCCTCATATGTAACGGCTTTCAGCTTCCGCGCCCTGGCCACAATACGCGGATCGGTCGTGTAGACGCCGTCGACGTCTGTATAAATATCACATCGGTCCGCCTTGATCGCGGCGGCAACCGCTACCGCCGACGTATCGGAACCGCCCCTACCCAAGGTGGTGATACGGTTATCGTCCGTCAATCCCTGGAAACCGGGAATGACGGCAATCTCTCCACGCGCCAACGAGGCAACCAGGGCTGCGCTATCGATTGAGCTTATTCTTGCTTTTGCATGCGCGTTGTCGGTGTGGATCGGCAGTTGCCAGCCAAGCCAACTGCGCGCGCTGCACCCCAGTGACTGGAGCGTCATCGCGAGCAGCCCGGAGGTGATCTGCTCTCCGGCAGCAACCACCACGTCATACTCGGCCGGGTCATAAAGTGCATTCGCCTCGCGGCAGAAATTGACGAGACGATCAGTGTCGCCAGCCATGGCCGACACCACGACGGCGACTTCATCGCCGCGCTCGGCCTGTGCCTTGACGATTTGCGCGACGCGGCGGATACGTTCGGTTCCCGCCATCGACGTGCCGCCAAATTTCATGACAATACGCGCCATTGATTCCCTGCATTTAATGCTATGTTACAATCGGGCGCCCTGATAGGGACAGGAAATGGCAAAGGCAAGCACAGCAAAGACAATAAATGCCGCGGAAGCTGCCCATTTTGGAGCGCTCGCGTCGGACTGGTGGGATCCCAACGGGAGTTCTGCAATGCTTCACAAGCTTAACCCGGTGCGGCTGGGCTTTATTCGCGCGGCGATCGACACGCATTTTGATGTCCAAAAGAGCGTCCGACACCCGCTTGCCGGAAGAACCGCGCTAGATGTCGGTTGCGGCGCGGGGCTATTGTGCGAACCTCTGGCGCGGCTTGGCGCCAAGGTTGCCGGTGTTGATGCCGCTGTCGAGAATATTGCGGTTGCAAAAGCGCACGCAGCTGGCGCTGGCCTGGATATTGATTACCGCGCTGGCGAACTGTCTGAACAGGGCCTGGGGCAATTCGACGTGGTCAGCTCAATGGAAGTAATCGAACATGTAAACGACCCTCGGATGTTTATCGACGAACTGGTAGCGCACCTCAAACCCGACGGTCTTCTCCTGCTGTCCACGCCCAACCGAACGCCAGCCTCGAGGCTGTTCCTGGTCGAAGCAGCCGAACGACTGGGCCAAGTTCCACGCGGAACGCACGACTGGGATCGTTTTCTCACCCCTGAAGAACTCCGCGGCATGCTCGCAGATGCAGGCCTGGCTGTCACTGACATGCAGGGCATCGCATTTTCACCGATGTCCGGACTGCATTTGAGCCAGAACACGGCGCTCAATTACATATTAAGCGCTCGGCATAACTGAGCCTTATTCGTAGCCGACATCGGCATATTGGTCATCGGCAAGATCACTGAAGCGGGTAATCTTGGCTTCGAATTTCATTCGCACTTTGCCGGTAGAACCGTGACGCTGCTTGGCGACAATCAATTCTGAAATCCCGAAAATGCGTTCCATCTTCTCGCGCCAGGCCAGCGTAGCCGCCTCGTTGTCAGGGTCAGGCTGCTTGGCGGCCTCGTAATAATCTTCTCGGTACACGAACCAGACCATGTCGGCGTCCTGCTCGATTGAACCCGATTCGCGCAAATCCGACAGTTGCGGGCGCTTGTCTTCACGTTGTTCCACCGCGCGACTGAGCTGCGACAGCGCAATCACCGGGAGGTTGAGCTCCTTGGCCAGCGTCTTCAATCCGCGACTGATCTCCGATATCTCGTTGACCCGGTTGTCGTTTGCGCGCGAAGAGCCTTGCAGGAGTTGCAGATAATCAACCACAATCAGGCCGATACCGTGCCGACGCTGAAGCCGCCGTGCACGCGTGCGAAGCGCAGCGATGGTAAGTGCTGGCGTATCGTCGATGTAGAGTGGCAGCTCCTGCAACTCGCGGCTGGCGCGTGACAGTTCGCGGAAATCATCTCGGCTGATCTTTCCCATGCGAAGCAATTCAGAACTGATACCCGACTGCTCGGCCAGAATACGGGTTGCAAGCTGATCGGCTGACATTTCAAGGCTAAAAAAGGCAACTCGTGCGCCTGCCCCCTTTGCTTCTTCAATTCCGTCGTCGCGGTCCCTGATCCAGCGCCGGGCGGCGTTGAACGCGATATTCGTGGCCAGCGAGGTCTTGCCCATGCCGGGACGTCCAGCCAGGATGATGAGATCGGAATTGTGAAGACCACCACATTTGGAGTTGATACTATCCAGTCCCGTCGTCACGCCCGACAGATGCCCCCCCGACTGCAGTGCTTTTTCGACATTCCTGATTGCCTCGGTCGACGCCATCAGGAAGCTCTTCATGGAACCCGTATCACCGTCACCTTCCGCGACTTTGTATAGAGCGCTCTCTGCCGCTTCAATTTGTCCTTTCGGGTCCACGCTGACGCTCGTATCAAGTGCGCTATCGACGAGCGTTCGCCCGACAGTCACGAGTTCGCGCAACAATGCAAGATCATAGATCTGCTGGGCAAAATCCCGGGCGCCGATCAGACCTGCCCCATCAGCTGTAAGCTTGATAAGGTAACCTGGTCCGCCCAATTCCCTCATCGACTCGTCTGCTTCGAAAAATGGCTTTAGCGTTACCGGAGTGACCAACATATTACGGTCGATCAACCGCAATATCTGTTCATATATCCGGCCATGCAGCGGCTCGAAAAAATGGTCGGGCTGCAGCTTGATCGAGACGTCCTCGATGATCCGGTTGTCGATGAGGATCGCTCCCAGAAACGCTGCCTCCGCCTCAATGTTGCGCGGCAGGCGTTGTGGTTCTGCTTCGTTGGCAGCTGCTAGTCTGATCGGTTCGGCCATGGCTCCCTATCGGCCAGAGATTATAGCTCTGCAAGGGGGTGAGAAAAAGAAGAATGGGGACAGTGTTGTGGACAAAACAGCATTAGACCCTTGTTCCAGATATTTGACGGGTTAACAGGATAGCATGGCCGACCCGCGCATCACCAAAGTCGAACTCGACGAAGCCACGATCCTCAGGCGCAATGCCGATATCGAGCAGGAGCGGCGCGTCGCGATTTTTGACTTGATCGAAGACAACCACTTCAAGCCATTACGCGATTTTGGCGATGGCTATGCAGGGCCTTATCATTTGCACCTCAGCGTCGCAGAGGGTCGGCTGATCTGGGACATTCGCCGCGAGGATGGCACCCCGTTCGAAACGATCATCCTTGGCCTGGGCCGCTTTCGTCGCGTGGTTAAGGACTATTTCGCTATTTGCGACAGCTATTATCAAGCCATTCGCAAGGCCAGCGCGGCGGAAATCGAGACAATCGACATGGCGCGGCGCGGCGTGCATAACGAAGCAGCCGAACTTCTTGTTGAAAGACTCGATGGCAAGGTCGAAGTCGACTTCGCCACAGCCCGTCGCCTGTTCACGTTAATTTGCGTGCTGCATATCAAGGCGTAAAGAGACTGCGTTTGGATATACTGATTCGGGAGTTGTTTGGGGTCGCATGGCGGGGGGTCGAAGTCGATATTATCGTTGGGGAACGATTTCGTTCGCCCTGCTGATTTCCGGCTATTTTGCTTGGAATGCCGCCACTGGCTGGGCGCCTTCGCGCAATGAATATAGTGTTCAAGGGCTGATCGTGAGCGCCGAAAATGGCACACCCGAATGGGCAAGGCTTGGGGCCACCGGTGCTGATTTCGCTTATATCACTGCCAGCCAAGGGGCCGGGCAACGCGACGCTCAGTTTGAAGCCAACCTCGAAGGCGTGCAGCAGGCAGGCATCCGTTATGGCGCGCTCCACCATTTTGACATTTGCAGGCTTGCTTCTGACCAGGCGGCATTGTTCATAACAACTGTCCCGCGCAGCGAACAAGCGTTGCCTCCCGCTGTCCAGCTCGACTTTTCAGAGGACTGCAAAAGCCGACCAAACCGTGCGTTGATATTGTCAGAGCTTGCGACATTTCTCAATCAGATCGAGGCGCATAGCGGGACACCTGCAATCCTGCTAATCGCCGAGGACTTTGAGGAGGAATATAAAGTGAGCAGCGCAATCGACAGGACGGTTTGGTTGGAGTCCAACTGGTTCTTACCGGATTATTCATCTCGCCCCTGGGTGATGTGGACAGCTAACACCGCGCGCCGTGTCGAGGGGGTCGATGGCCCGGTTCGCTGGGCAGTCGTGCGCAAATGATCGGCGACCCAAAGGTGCTGGTCGAGGCTGCAATTGTGGCAGCACGCAATGCTTACGCCCCTTATTCAAACTTTCATGTTGGCGCCGCGCTGTTATTGGATGATGGCCGCATTGTCACAGGCGCCAATTTCGAAAACGCCAGCTACGGCATGGCTTTGTGCGCGGAAACAGTTGCGATTGCGAAGGCCAACAGCGACGGGCAATTGCTCAATATCGTCGCAATTGCAGTGGCCGGTGGGCCTGCCGGTCGGGTCGGCGCTGCAGCCGAGGCAATCACGCCGTGCGGTCGCTGCCGCCAAATCATCAAGGAAGTCGCTGATCTCACAGCGCGTGACCTGGCTGTTTATTGTGCCCGCGCCGAAGGTTATGACACATTTACATTGTCGGAACTATTGCCGCATGGCTTTGGTCCGGCCAGCCTCAAATAACATTAAGAAAGCCCGATATGTCTATTCTTTCCGACATCTGGATCCGCGAACAGGCGAACAATAATGGCATGATAGAGCCCTTCGTCGAAGCACAGCGGCGTGACAACTGCATCAGCTACGGCCTTTCTTCCTACGGATATGACGCACGTGTGGCGGACGAGTTCAAGATATTCACCAATGTCGATAGCTCCGTGGTCGATCCGAAAGATTTTGATCCCAAGAGTTTCGTCGATCGCAAGACCGATGTGTGCATCATCCCGCCAAACAGCTTTGCTCTTGCTCGGACGGTTGAGTATTTCCGTGTTCCACGTGATGTACTTGTCATCTGCCTTGGCAAGTCGACTTATGCCCGCTGCGGAATCATCGTCAACGTGACACCCTTGGAACCGGGTTGGGAAGGCCACGTGACGCTCGAGTTCAGCAACACGACGCCGCTACCTGCAAAAATCTATGCGAATGAAGGTGCTTGCCAGTTCCTGTTTCTCAAGGGCAATGAACCCTGCGAGACCAGTTATGCCGACCGTGCCGGCAAATATATGGGGCAACGCGGCGTCACTCTGCCTAAACTGTAACTGAACGAAGGCCCCGCACGGGGACAATATCGTTTATAATCAGCGGCTCAATTTTGCGCGGTCAAATGCATTAGCCTATGCCAGAACAATAGGTTCCAGACGAGATCGCGGCGATATCTCTGCCTGGTGGAGTGAGAGATCGTCGATTTCCTGAAGCCCGCTTCACGAAAGCACGCCTTGGTCCAATTGGCGCCATCAACAGATTTTGACATTGAACCCGGTGCCGCGCATCAACGAACCTAACAAGAATCAGGAGAGTACGAACATGGACACCAATCGTGATTTCGATATCATCGTTTATGGAGCGACCGGGTATACTGGGCGCCTGGTTGCCGAGTATCTGGTCAAACGCGCTGATTCGATGAAATGGGCAATGGCCGGGCGCAGCCTGCAAAAGCTCGAAGCGGTTCGCGATGAGATAGGAGCGCCGAGCGACACGCCTCTTGTCTTGGCCGATGCATCCGACCCGGCGTCAATTGATGCGATGGCCAAGCGCGCAAAGGTCATCCTGTCCACCGTTGGGCCTTATCAGCTCTATGGCAATGAACTGGTTGCAGCCTGTGTTGCAAATGGCACAGATTATACAGACCTTTGCGGCGAACCGGCATGGATGCGCCAGAAAATTGATGAGCACGACACTGCAGCCAAAGCCTCTGGTGCCCGCATCGTCTTTTCGGCAGGCTTTGATTCGATTCCTTTCGACCTGGGTGTGCTGATGCTTCAAAAACACTGCATCGAGACATTTGGTGGTCCTGCACCTCGCGTCAAGGGTCGCGTCCGGGCAATGAAGGGTACATTTTCAGGTGGCACGGCTGCCAGCCTCAAAGCCACAATGGCAGCTGCGGCCAAGGATCCTGCTGTTATTGGATATCTCGTCAACCCGTTCAGCTTGGCTGGCGGGTTTGAAGGGCCACCCCAACCACCTGGAAACAAGCCCGAATATGACGATAGCCTTTCAAGTTGGGCGACCAACTTCGTGATGGCTCCGATCAACACAAAGAATGTCCATCGAACCAATGCGTTGCTGGACCAGCGATACGGCGCAGATTTCGTCTATGACGAGATGATGCTAACCGGGGATGGCGATCAGGGTGAGGCAATCGCCAAGCACGTCGCATCGACCCCGATGATGGGTGGTGAAGACGACCCCAAACCTGGCGAAGGTCCGACACGAGAAGAACGCGAAAGCGGCTATTATGACGTGCTGTTCATCGCAGAATATCCTGATGGGAAATCAGCCCGGCTTTCCGTCAAGGGAGACAAGGATCCAGGCTATGGCTCTACCTCGAAAATGATCAGCGAAACAGCGATCGCTTTGTGCGAGTTTGCAGGACCCGGTGGTGTAACGACACCAGGCGCTGCACTTGGCGAAAGATTGGTTCAACGATTGCAAGAAAATGCTGGTCTTACATTCGCTGTAGAGGCTTAACCCCTTTCATCTGGCAGGCCGCGCGCCTATATCGCGCGGGCAATGTTAGCTCGCCTGTTCAAAAAAGCCGCTATCCAGCGTCCAATCGATACTGCTCGTGTTCCTGCCGGACTGCGCGTCTATGCAATTGGCGATATTCACGGTCGAAATGATTTGCTCATGCAGTTGCTGGCGCAGATTGATACCGACGACGCCCAGCGCGGAGGTGCCGAAACGCACATCATCCTTCTGGGCGACCTCGTCGACAGAGGATCCGATAGCGCGGGCGTCATTGAAACCGCGATGCGTCTAAAGGCCGAGGGACGCAACGCCCGCTTTCTCATGGGCAATCACGAAGAAGTCTTCGTCCGCGCCTGTCGCAAGCAGGACACCAAGATCACGAGGTTCTTCCTGAAGATCGGTGGCGAGGCGACCGTTCTCTCTTATCCTATCACGCGGGCCGAATATATTGGCCTGGACATGGAACAACTCACAGAGCGACTCGCGAGCCTTGTTCCCCCTGAGCACCTCGCGTTCATAGACGATTTTGAAGACCAGATCGTCATTGGAGATTATGCCTTTGTCCATGCCGGCATTCGCCCTGGCATTCCACTGGCTGAACAAAAACCAAGTGACCTTCGTTGGATTCGCGAGGAGTTCGTTGACCAGCGCGGTGACCTTGAAAAAGTAATCGTCTACGGGCACACTATTTACGACCAGGTGGAGGAGCGCGGCTCGCGCATCGGGATTGATACGGGTGCTTATGCTTCCGACAAATTGACTGCACTTGCACTTGAAGGTGGCGAACGCTGGTATTTGCAGACCTAATGCATTAGCCTTTCGGGCATGAAAAAGCTTCACCTGATCGCAAGCGCATTTGCGCTCCTGTCCGCCGCTCCAATTGCTGCAGCGCCTGGGTCTCCAGACCCTGTTATGCTGAAGCAATATGTCGAAAAGCTCGTTAGCTTCGGCACCCGGCACACGCTGAGTTCCGAAGACGACCCGAAGCGGGGTATCGGTGCTGCGCGACGTTGGGCAAAATCAGAATTCGATGCGATATCAAGGGCATGCAAGGACTGCCTGAAAGTCGAGATGCTCGAACGCCGCATGTCAGGCCCGCGTGCACCAGACGGAGTAAACATCGTTGATGTTCTCGCAGTCAAGCCCGGCAAGATGGGGTGGGATCATGTCATCATCATTGCCGGCCATATCGACAGTCGGGTGACTGACGTCATGAACTCTTCAGCCGATGCCCCCGGCGCGAATGACGATGGTTCAGGAAGCGCGCTGGTGATCGAGGCAGCGCGACTCATGGCCCGCCAGCCAGCAGGCAACGCGACGATCGTGTTTGCCCTGCTCTCAGGCGAAGAACAGGGGCTCATGGGCGGCCGGCTGCTGGCAGAAACCGCCAAGGAACGCGGATGGAAGGTTACAGCGATGCTCAACAACGACATTGTCGGCAACACGATCGGCACAGATGGCCGGGTGGTCAGTGACCGCGTTCGAGTCTTCAGCGAAGGGATCCGGGCTTCAGAGGACATGGCTGCACAACTTGCCCGACGCGGCAGCGGAGGCGAAGATGATGGTCCAAGCCGTGCACTCATGCGCTACGCAGATGGCATCGCCCAAAGAGAAATGGGTCGGATTGGGCTTGATGCCTTTGGCGTTAGGCGTCCCGACCGCTTCGCGCGAGGCGGCGACCATTTACCGGCACTGGAACTGGGATTTCCGGCAATCCGCTTCACGGTTGGCGTAGAAAACTACAACCATCAGCACCAGGACTTGCGCACGCAAAGCGGTATCGAATTTGGTGATACCGTCGACAAGATGGATTTTGCCTACCTGGCCAAGGTCACCGCGCTCAATCTCGCGACGGCAAACGCACTTTCCGCTGCCCCCCCTGCTCCCCTTAGCGCGACATTGGGCGGAGCTGTCTCATCCGACA
>JBATDO010000296.1:0-9800 GCA_049663505.1 Sphingorhabdus sp. | reverse complement strand
GGGTAAGGTCGCCTGGATGCCAGAACAGCAACGGCAATGTCCGCCAGATCTTCCCGTCAAAATGCAAGACACTGTGCAAGAAGTCGTGCCCAAAGGCATGCAGCGTCCGGTGGACATGTCCCTTTTGACCGCAATCCTGGCAATATGCGCCTGCCAGTGGTGCACCGCAGTTGAGGCAGTTGCCATTGGCCGAAAGGTCGGTTCGGCCCGCACCAGGTTCGACCGCATGTGCAATCACCGCACCGGTGACAATGTCTGCTGCACCTGTCAATTCGCCTGTCATGACATGGTGTCTAACAACGCTGCGACGCTTTGCCAAAAAGAAAAGGCCCGGAAAAACTCCAGGCCTTTTCTGTATGATTGGGTTTCTAGTTGTCGTTACCGGTCATAATCACGTTGCATACCGGCGCCGCGAGCTGGTGCAGCGGCAGTCAGGCGAAGCGCCTCAGCCGACTGGCTAATCGAACCGATTTCATCAGGTGCCTCGTCTTCGTCCACCTGGACCTTCTGGAGCGACTGGACCAGGCCTTCTTGCAAATGTGCAGGGCTCACGGTCTCTTCGGCAATTTCACGAAGTGCCACGACCGGATTTTTATCGCGGTCACGGTCAACAGTCAGTTCGGCACCGCCGGAAATCTCGCGTGCACGCTCTGCTGCGAGCAATACGAGGTCAAAGCGGTTGGTAATCTTGTCAATGCAATCTTCAACGGTAACGCGTGCCATAGTGGCTCCTGATTCTTCGCGGATTTTCGGAAAGTCGAGGCTCAGTAAGGATTGCGGTACCAAATGTCAACGAAAAGGCCGCGCCGCTTCATGGCAAGGGCGGTCGTGATCCAGCCATGACAACCGGCTGCATTCTTTTTCTGGCATGGAACTATCGGTCACTCGGGTCAGAATGCAAGCCAGTCCTGCAGAATGCGGCTCTGCCACAGCCAAGCATTTTGTCCAGATCACCCATTTGCAAAACCTGGAGCAAGCCGCAGGTCGAACTCCAAACACGCGTGTTGCGACGGCCTGACATGCGTAGAACCGGTTGAAAACTGAGTTCCACATTTACCCAAATGCGTCAACTTGCTTGCCCTATATGCTCTTGGCAACTACCGCATTTACATGAAGGCGAAAAAGCCAAGCCCGAAAATAGCTGGAGAGAAGTTCCAAATTGCAGGACATGAACTGCATCTGGTCCATGAACCCGAGGACCGACTAGCTGCTGTTTTAAGTCTGATCGGTTCAGCCGAGCATAGCGTGCGCATGTTCTTCTACATGTTTGCAAGCGATGCGACCGGGCGAGAAGTGCTGGATGCACTGGTCGCAGCCGCCGCACGCGGAGTACGCGTTCACCTCATCATCGACAGTTTTGGATCGGCTGATACCAGGCACGAGTTCTTTCAGCCGTTGGTTGACGCAGGCGGCACCTATTTGTTTTTCGGGTCGAGATGGGGAATTGGGTATTTTGTCCGCAACCACCAGAAAATCCTGATTATCGACGACCTCCATGCGCTGGTTGGAGGGTTCAATATCACGGACCAATATTTCGGTCGCAGTGGCGAGGCAAGCTGGGAAGACCTGGGGATCGTGGTCTCTGGGCCTGAGGCTGCTCATCTGGCCGAATATTTCGATGAGATGGACAGGCTTTCGCAGGACGGGCGGATAAGGTTCCTGACTGTGCGCAGCATGATCACCGCGTGGCGGCCAGGAACAGGTACAATTCAATGGCTCCTAGGAGGACCCACCAATAGAATTTCACCTTGGGGCCTGGCACTCAAGCGCGCTCTCGAAACAGCAAAACGGCTCGACATCGTATCTGCCTATTTCTCACCCTCACAAGCGGTCTTGCGCCGTATTGCCATGGTCACGCGCAAGCGCAAGGGTTCGCGCTTGGTCATGGCAGGAAAGACCGACAATGGCGCAACCATTGGTGCTGCGCGACTGCTTTACCGGTACCTCCTGAGACGCAAGGCGCGCATATACGAGTTCCAGCCTCGCCCCTTGCACATGAAACTGCTCGTCATCGACGACACTGTCTATATCGGCTCGGCCAACCTCGACGTTCGCAGCCTGTTCATCAATCTGGAGATCATGGTTCGGATTGTTGATGCCGATTTTGCAGGGCATATGCGAGTTTTGATCGATGGACTTGTCCATCAGTCAGTCCCACAAACCCGAGCGCTACTTGCTCGCAGAGACAGCTACTGGAGCCGGTTCAAGGCCGGCTTGGCATATTTTCTTGTCAACACTGTCGACTACACAATTGGTCGACGTATCAAGTTCGGGTTACTGCGCAAATAAGCGCTGAACCTATTCCTTCCAGCCCCAGAAAAGGTGGCAGGGCAGAATATTCCAAGGCTCGAAACCATTGTCGATACGGCGGAAATGCGGCTCCATGAAATCGCGCGCGCGGGCGCGGAATTGGTAAACCAGGAATGCTCCGCCGGGCCGAAGTGCCTTGGCTGTTTGCTCTGCAATTACCGGCCCCAGATTGTCGGGCAGTGTCGAGAACGGCAAGCCAGACAGGACATAATCAGCATTTTTAAACCCGAACTGGGCAATGATATCGATCACGTCTGCGGCAGACCCGTGCACCGCGATGAAACGGCTATCGCGGATCGTCTTGCGCAGATAATCGATGAAGTCCGGATTGAGGTCGATCACCAGCAAGGTCGCATCAGGGCGCAGCCGATCAAGAACCGGCTGGCAGAATGTGCCGATACCCGGACCATATTCCACGAATAAACGCGTATTTTCCCAATCGACGGGCGCGAGCATCTTGTTGACTGTCCGGTCCGACGAGGGAATGATCGATCCCACCATAACCGGATGTTTGACAAAACCCTTGAAGAAGACCCCCCATGGACCCAAAAAACGGCTAACTCGGGTCTTTACACGGTCTAGCAGCCGGGTTTTTGCCAAGGATGTAGTAGTCATGCGATGGGTCCGGGGACTGTTGTCACGAAGTTTCCGCAGTTGCAAATATGGGCCCGTGATGCAACCGGATTAAGCAAGAATCTGCACTGGAGCAGTTGCCTTGACCTACAAAATCCCCTTATGCCGCTGATATGGCCACACTTCCCTCAGGCAGCATCGCGGTTATTTTTGTCGCACAGCGCACCAACGCTGATGGGGAAAGCTACGCAAAAGCTGCATCTGCAATGGTAGCGCTCGCCTCCCGCCAGGAGGGCTATTTGGGAATCGACTCGGTGCGCGAGTCTGGCGGCCTGGGAATTACGGTCAGTTACTGGGCAAGCGACGAGGCTGCCAGGGCATGGCGTGACCATCCCGAACATGTCGAAATCCGAAATGAGGGTCGGGGTCGCTGGTATCAGTCCTACAGCCTCCATGTTGCAGCCATTGAGCGCAGCTACGACTGGCAAAAGCCATGAGTGCCGTCCAGGCGATTCCCAATAGCCGGGTCGTCATCCTGTTCCTGGTCATGCTCGTGGCGGCAGCAGGTAATACTGCAATGCAGTCGGCATTGCCAGCGATCGCAAGCGAACTGGACATGCCTGATGTCTGGGTCAGCCTGGCTTTCAGCTGGTCAGCGCTACTCTGGGTGATCACCGCGCCAAAATGGGCGCGAATGTCGGACCGCCGCGGGCGCAAGCAGCTGATGTCGCTTGGAATGATCGGTTTCATTGCGTCGATGGGTCTGTGCGGGCTGACATTGTGGATGGGCCTTAAAGGTCTGATTGGCCCGGTGATCACCTTTGTCCTGTTCGCGGTATTTCGCAGCCTGTACGGAGGCTTTGGTTCAGCATCGCCACCTGCCGTCCAGGCCTATGTCGCGGCACGAACAGAAAGAGCCGAACGGGCAAAAGCCTTGTCATTGCTGGCATCGTCCTTTGGCGTTGGCACCGTCATAGGCCCAGCGATTGCGCATTATTTTCTCTTTCCACCATTCGGGCTTGCCGGACCACTGATCATGTTTGCACTCTTTGGAGTTGCTGTACTGATCGCCCTTCATTGGCACCTCCCCAACGACACCCCGCGCTTTGCTGCACGCGGCGACATAGCCGCTTACCCCAATTCGGCATCAATGAATGCGCCCGCCAATGACGACAATGAAGATCATGTCATGGATCATGGCCTGCCGACCGACGAAGTCAGGCTCAGATGGCGCGACGACCGATTGTCAAACTGGCTTATCGCCGGCCTGATTGGTGGCCATGCGCAGGCCATTTTGCTGGGCGTTGTCGGGTTTCTCGTGCGCGATCGCCTGGGTCTCCACGGCCAGCCCATGGAGGCTGTCCGGGCGAGCGGGTCGGTCATGCTGATCGGTGCGATGGCGACATTGCTCGCGCAGTGGGGACTAATCCCGATCTTGTCCCTGGCGCCACGCAGTTCCGTTCTGCTCGGTTCTGTCCTGGCGCTTATTGGGGTCGTGCTGACCGGTGTCAGTCATGACTTTTACGGTATCAGTACGGGTTTTGCGATCGCCTCGCTGGGTTTTGGTCTTTTCCGCCCTGGATTTACAACCGGTGCGTCGCTTGCAGTGCGACGTCATGAACAGGGCGATGTTGCAGGTAAGATCGCCTCGATCAACGGTGCTGCCTATATCTGTGCCCCGGCCATCGGCGTGGCCCTGCTGGATCTCTGGGAACCTGCAACCTTTGCCTTGACGAGCGCCGCACTGGTGTTTCTCATCGTCTGGGGTCGAAGAGCATTAGTAGTACCCGCCTAGGCTTTCTCATGGTTCATGCTTGGAATCGCGCACCGGCTTCATCATGCCGGGAGACACGAAACCCATGCCTTGCGGCTGCAAAGCGGCGGTCTTGAGCTTGGTTTCCATGGCGCCATATTCTTCTTCCATTTCAACTGTTACAGTCGCGCGAGAAGCGTTCAGCGCCTGGCTGAAATGGACCATGTTGACTTCGCTCACATCATTGCCGCCTTCGCGCAAGGCGAAAAGGCCTGCACGACGAACAAGGTCCTCCAGATCGGCCCCGGTGTAGCGCTCTGTCCGCTCGGCGATCTGGTCAAGATCAACATCCTTGCCCAATGGCATCTTTGCTGTGTGAATTCCCAATATGCGACGTCGCCCGCTCTTTCCTGGAACCTTGACATAGACCAGTTCGTCGAAACGTCCCGGTCGCAACAGCGCCGGGTCAAGCAGGGTCGGCCGATTGGTTGCACCGATGACGACGACCGACTGCAATTCTTCAAGGCCGTCCATTTCTGCCAGGAGCGTATTGACGACGCGTTCGGTGACTTGTGGCTCCCCCCTACCTCCGCCTCGTATCGGGGCAAGGCTGTCGATTTCGTCAAAGAAGATGACGCAAGGCGCTACCTGCCTGGCACGTGCAAAGAGCCGGGCAATCTGCTGTTCGCTTTCACCATACCATTTGGACAGGAGATCAGACGACTTGGTTGCAATGAAATTCGCCTCCGCTTCGCGGGCGACTGCCTTGGCGAGCAAGGTCTTGCCCGTACCGGGGGGGCCATAAAGAAGAAATCCCTTGGCAGGCCGGATACCCAGACGACGAAATGCATCCGGGTTGCGCAAGGGCAACTCCACGCCTTCCTTCAATCGCATCTGGGCTTCATCGAGTCCGCCCACATCTTCCCAACGCACGTCGGGTGCCTGAACCATGACCTCGCGCATGGCCGACGGCTGGACGCGTTTCAAAGCCTCGAAAAAGTCATCACGGGTTACCTTGAGCGATTCGAGGATTTCAGGTGGAATCGTCCCACTGGCAAGATCAAGCTTTGGCATTATCCGCCGTACGGCTTCGATCGCCGCTTCTCGCGTGAGGGATGCAAGATCAGCACCAACAAAGCCGTAGGTTGTACGCGCCAGTTCCTTTAGGTCAACTCGCGGTCCTAACGGCATTCCTCGCGTGTGGATTGCCAGAATTTCACGTCTGCCATTTTCATCTGGCACGCCCACGACGATTTCCCGGTCAAACCGGCCAGGACGCCGGAGCGCCTCGTCGATGGCTTCAGGGCGGTTCGTCGCAGCTATGACCACGAGGTTTGTTCGCGGCTCGAGGCCATCCATCAATGTCAGCAACTGCGCGACCAGGCGCTTTTCAGCCTCGCCGTGCACCTGGTCTCGCTTTGGCGCAATCGAATCAATCTCGTCGATAAACAAAATTGAAGGCGCGGCCTTTGTTGCTGCCTCGAAGATCTCGCGCAGCTTCTTTTCCGATTCGCCATAAGCTGAACCCATGATTTCAGGGCCGTTGACGAGGAAGAACTCGGCTTCGCTCTCGTTGGCGACGGCCCTTGCCAGCCGGGTTTTACCCGTCCCGGGTGGCCCGTGCAGTAACACTCCCCTTGGTGGGTCGACCCCCAGCCGGGTGAAGAGCTCCGGATAACGCAATGGCAATTCCACCATTTCGCGCAATTGCTTGATGGTGTCTCCCATACCGCCCAGATCATCATAAGTGACGTCTGCGCGGCGACCTTCCTTCGCCTCTGCAAATTCTGCGCGGAGTTCAACCTCGGTATCATTATCAATGTGAACGATGCCCTTGGGAACTGTAGAGACGACCGTCAGTCGGATCTCGGCCAGCGCGAAGGCCGGGGCTGCGAGCATCTGGCGCAATTGCGGAGGCATGTCATCGGGTGCCACGCGTTGCTGGCCATGTGTTGCAACGACATCGCCGGTCACCACGGGTCGCCCCAGAAAACTGCGCTTCAAGGCCTGAGACGGCCCTTCCAAACGAATTTCACGCTGCGCGGGTGCAAAAACGACCTTGATCGCCGGCTTTGACTCGACCTTGCGCAGTTCGACATGGTCACCGGCCCCTACCCCGGCATTTGCTCGCTGCAATCCATCGAGGCGGACGACCTCAAGCCCTTCATCCTCTGGATAAGGATCTACCGCACGCGCAGCGGTGCTGCGCTTTCCCACGATCTCGACCACGTCACCCTGCATGATGGCATTGGCCGCCATGAACTGCCGCGACATGCGCGCAAGACCACGGCCTGAATCCTCGAGCTTTGCGTTTGCAACCTGCAGTTTTACGGATTTGGATTTTTGGGACATTGACTGCCTCGCTGTGGTGGAACAGCCAAAATAGACATTCATACGCAAATTACGACCCTGCGCCGCTGATAATGCAAAAAAAAGGGCCGACCGAAGTCGACCCTGAAAAAGTCTTTAGGAGAGGATGCCTATAAGGCACAGTCTTTATGCGCACAGTCTAATTATTGTGCAAGTGCGAACAACGCAATTGCAGTTGCATGTTATGCAACCTGTTGTTAGGTATTATCTCAGTTTAGCAGCCGTTTTGTGGGGGGAACGGTGCAGCACTGCTATTTGCTGCAGTGCAACGAACTTATGGAGAGAGACCAATGCGCCGATTACCACCACTGCGATCGCTCGAAGCGTTTTTGCGCGTTGCCAAGCTAGGTTCTGCCAAGGCGGCCGCCAGCGAAATGTCGCTCTCGCCGCCAGCGCTCAGCCGCAGGATCAAGGCGCTTGAAGATTTTATTGGCAAGCCACTGTTCGACCGGCGCGCCCAGGCAATGGTCATCAACGCCGATGGCGAGCAACTGCTCGCAGCTGTCGAACCCGCAATGGACGCAATGGCAGAGGCTGTCGAAGACCTGGCAGGGCGTGGTGGTGAATATCGGCTTAGGCTTGGTGTCTTACCGCTTTTCGGCACACAGCGCCTCATTCCCAAGTTGCCAGAACTGCGCAAGGCATTCCCAAAATTGCACATTGATGTGGACACATCGGGACATGCCGAGAATCTGCTGGGAGACGTTATCGATGCAGCCATCATCATCGCAGCCGAGGTGGACCCTAAGCTCTACAGCGTTCGACTGGACCGCAATGTCGTCTATGCAATTGCGTCTGAGCAGTGGGCAAAAGAGCAACGAATCAAGTCACCCGAAGACCTCGCCAATCATACTGTGATGGTCCATAGCGACATGCCATTGATTTTTGATGCATGGCGCGAAGCAGTCGGTTTTCCGAGATTGAAGCCTGCAGCAATTGACCATATCGATAGCGGGCCGCTAATGTTGGAAGCGGCCGCAAACGGCCTTGGCGTGGCGATCATGCACGGAAGCCATTTTTCAGACGCCCGCGATCCCCGCCTTACCCGGCTGTTCGACATGGAAGTCGAGAGCCCCTACAGTTACTGGTTCGTTTGCCGTCCCCGCGCGTTGCGCCAGAGAGCAGTCAAGATCTTCCACGACTGGTTACTGAAATCTGGCGTCTAGTCCTTTAGGCACAGGCAGAAAAAAGGGGGCGGAAAATTCGCCCCCTCAGATTGCTGACAAACCCCTGGCATTTGCCGGGGGTTTGTGATTCTATGGGTCATGTTGAGAACACCTGGCCCCATCCAGACTGCTCTTGAGATGGTTACGCTCGATGAGTTAGTCCCGCATGATCACCTACTTCGCAAGATTGAAGCCGTGATTGACTTTTCCTTCATTCATCCGCTGACGGCGCCGCTCTATTGTGCGGATAATGGTCGTCCGCCGCTTGACCCGACGTTGATGTTCAAGGCGCTGTTCGTCGGATATCTCTTCGGGATCCGGTCCGAGCGTCAGCTTGTTCGCGAGATCCAGGTCAACGTTGCGTATCGTTGGTTCCTTGGGTTGAAGCTCACCGATGGCGTGTTTGATGCATCCACTCTCTCGCAGAACCGCCGCCGTCGGTATGACGACACGACAATCGCTCAAGATATCTTCGACCGGATCGTGTTGCAGGCCATTGAGAACGGCCTTGTCGACGGGACAGTGTTGTACACAGACAGCACGCACCTGAAGGCCAATGCCAATAAGAACAAGTATGATCTAAAGGTGGTAGC
The DNA here is from genome assembly GCA_049663505.1 of Sphingorhabdus sp. Classification (GTDB taxonomy): domain Bacteria; phylum Pseudomonadota; class Alphaproteobacteria; order Sphingomonadales; family Sphingomonadaceae; genus Sphingorhabdus_B. The sequence continues at coordinate 1,035 of JBATDO010000296.1, read as the reverse complement.
CAAGTCACGCAGCGACTACTGGGATGCGCTCGATGCAGCGATTGAAGATGATCGCGCTGAACGTGGCCTCAAGCCTCTCAAGGCTCGCGAGCGGATGCCGGAGGAGAAGAGCACCAAGGTGTCACGGACTGACCCCGAAAGCGGGTACATGGTTCGCGACGGCAAACCCAAGGGGTTCTTTTACCTTGATCATCGCACCGTAGACGGGCGACTAGGGATCATCACGGACACCTACACTACACCTGCCAATGTCCATGATTCGATCGTCTACCTGGGGCGGCTGGATCGTCAGCGCGAGCGCTTCCAGTTTGATGTGGCCGCGGTCGGCCTGGATGCAGGCTATGCAACGACCGGGATCGCCAAGGGCCTTGAAAATCGCCAGATCATGGGCGTAACCGGCTATCGCAACCCCACCCCGCCGCGGCCAGGCATGATGCGTAAGAGCCGCTTTTCCTGGGAGCCGCAGAGCGACGGTTACCGCTGCCCTGAAGGTCAGTTGCTCGGCTACTCAACGACGGATCGTCACGGCTATCGCCATTACAAGTCTGATCCGGCGATCTGCCATGACTGCCCTTTGCTGGCTTCGTGTACGACCGCGCAAAAACCTCAGCGAGTTATTGTGCGTCATGTCTGGCAGGACATCCGTGACCGTGTTGACGCTTTACGGCTCACTCCTCACGGCAAGGCCATCTACAAAAGACGCAAGGAAACGGTGGAACGCTCGTTTGCCGACGCCAAGCAGCTCCATGGTCACCGATACGCGCGCTTTCGAGGACGAAAACGGGTCGCTTATCAGTGCCTGATTGCTGCAGCCGCCCAGAACATCAAGAAAATCGCCCTCGCAATGACACGAAACACCATCCCCGCACCCGCCTGAGGCAGATCGGGCGTTTGCGCTCTCATCAACTGGCACCAAAAACGCGCTGTTCTTCAAGCAAAACAAAACCCCGCCGCAGAACGACGGGGTTTGTCAGCAATCTGAGGGGCGCTTTTGCGCCCCTTTTGTTTGACAGATATCAGGCGCAGGTTTCAGCC